>NZ_JBEXPT010000034.1:0-23304 GCF_040612195.1 Streptomyces sp. NPDC006450
TCCTCCCAACTCCTTAATCCCCCCCCGCGGTCCTGTCCGCGGGGCCGGGGAACCGCCCGGCGGGTGGCCGGCCGCCCCCCGGCCCGGTGCCGATTCGTCCGAACGGGTGAGGCGCGTTACTTCTTGCCGCCGCCGAGGATCTGGCCGAGGAGGTCGCCGAGGCTGCCGCCGGACGCCGGAGCTGCGCCCGCGGGGGCCGTGCCCGCCGCACCCGGTACCGCTCCCGGTGCCGCTCCCGGTACCGCTCCCGGCGACGGGATCGGGGACTCGCCGCCGGCCGCCGTCGGGGCCGGACCGCCGCCCTTCCCGGAGGCCGCGCGCTTGGCGAAGACCGCCAGCAGGACCGGGATCAGCAGCTCGATGACCCGGGCGATGGTGGGCGCGGGGATGCCGGTCTTCTTCGAGACGGCATTGGCCACGGGCTTGCTCACCTTGGCGAGCACCCCGGCCATCATCCCGCCGCTGAGCATGCCGCCCAGGCCGCCGCCGAGGGTGGCCACGCCTTCCAGCGGAGGCTGGGTGACCTCGGCGAAGGCCTGGCGGACCTCGTTGCCGTCGTCGTCATCGGCGTCGGCCTTCTGCTGGAGGTCGCCGGTCATCGCCCCGACCGTGGCCGTGACGGTGTCACGGGCGCCGTTCGTGTCGGTGCCGAGGAGGCCGGCGATCTCGGTCAGCCGGTCGTCGCCGAGTTCGGTCAGCACGTCGTCCTGGAAGGAAGGTTCGCTCATGCCGGAAACGCTACTTCTGTGGTGATTGGGCGGCACCTCGGATGGCGTCCTGAACCCCCTCAGGTAATGGAAAGGTAAAGTTCCGGATTCCCGTGCAACCACGGACAGGGGTCGCGGGTCGTATGGTGCGTCGGGACTTCCGGGGGGGATCCGGGGGGATCGGGAAGTCCGACGAGGGAGGGGTAACCGTGAGGGGGTCCGGCCGAAAGGCGGGACCCCCTTTTGGCCGCCCGACCCGCTTTTTCCACAGGCCCGGCGGACCTGTCGCACCCGGGCTGTAGCTTCGGGCCATGACGACGAACGCGGCCGTGGCACCGGCGGTGGTCGAAGGGGTGCTGGAGCGCATCACCTACGCCAACGAGGAGAGCGGATACACGGTCGCCCGGGTGGACACCGGCCGCGGCGCCGGCGACCTGCTCACGGTCGTCGGCTCCCTCCTCGGGGCCCAGCCGGGTGAGTCGCTGCGCATGGAGGGCCGTTGGGGCGCCCACCCCCAGTACGGCCGGCAGTTCACCGTGGAGAACTACACGACGCTGCTGCCCGCGACCATCCAGGGCATCCGGCGCTATCTCGGCTCCGGCCTGATCAAGGGCATCGGCCCGAAGATCGCCGACCGGATCGTGGAGCACTTCGGCCTCGACACCCTCGACGTCATCGAGGAGCAGCCGAAGCGGCTGATCGAAGTGCCCGGCCTCGGCCCCAAGCGCACCAGGCTGATCGGCGCCGCCTGGGAGGAGCAGAAGGCCATCAAGGAGGTCATGGTCTTCCTCCAGGGGGTCGGCGTCTCCACCTCCATCGCCGTGCGCATCTACAAGAAGTACGCCGACGCCTCCATCTCCGTGGTGAAGAACCAGCCGTACCGGCTCGCCGCCGACGTCTGGGGCATCGGCTTCCTCACCGCCGACCGCATCGCGCAGGCCGTCGGGATCCCGCACGACAGTCCGGAGCGGGTCAAGGCCGGGCTCCAGTACGCCCTGTCCCAGTCCTCCGACCAGGGGCACTGCTTCCTGCCGGAGGACCGGCTCATCGCCGACGGGGTCAAGCTCCTCCAGGTGGACACCGGGCTGGTCATCGACTGCCTGGCCGAGCTCGCCGCCGATCCGGAAGGGGTCGTACGGGAATCCGTGCCGGACCCGCAGGGCGGCCCGGACCCCCTGACCGCCGTGTACCTGGTGCCGTTCCACCGCGCCGAGCTGTCCCTCGTCGGTCAGGTACGCCGCCTCCTGACCGCGCGGGAGGACCGGCTGCCCGCCTTCCAGGACGTGGACTGGGACAAGGCCCTGGGCTGGCTCGCCGGCCGGACCGGAGCCACGCTGGCCCCCGCGCAGCGGGACGCGGTCCGGCTCGCCCTCACCCGCCGGGTCGCGGTCCTCACCGGCGGGCCGGGCTGCGGGAAGTCCTTCACCGTCCGCTCGATCGTGGAGCTGGCCCGGGCCAAGAAGGCCAAGGTCGTCCTCGCCGCCCCCACCGGCCGGGCGGCGAAGCGTCTGGCGGAGCTCACCGGGGCCGAGGCCTCCACCGTGCACCGGCTCCTGGAGCTCAAACCGGGCGGGGACGCGGCGTACGACCGGGAGCGGCCGCTCGACGCGGACCTGGTCGTCGTGGACGAGGCCTCCATGCTCGACCTGCTGCTGGCGAACAAGCTGGTCAAGGCCGTGGCACCCGGTGCCCACCTGCTGCTGGTCGGGGACGTGGACCAGTTGCCCTCGGTCGGGGCGGGCGAAGTGCTGCGCGATCTGCTCGCCGAGGGCGGGCCGGTTCCGGCCGTCCGGCTGACCACCATCTTCCGCCAGGCCCAGCAGTCCGGGGTGGTCACCAACGCCCACCGGATCAACACCGGCCTGCCGCCCATCACCGACGGGCTGCCCGACTTCTTCCTCTTCCCCGAGGAGGACACCGAGGAGGCCGGAAAGCTCGCCGTCGACGTCGCCGCACGTCGTATTCCGGCCAGATTCGGCCTCGACCCCAGGCGGGACATCCAGGTCCTCGCCCCCATGCACCGCGGCCCGGCCGGCGCCGGAAACCTCAACGCCCTGCTCCAGCAGGCCATCACCCCGGCCCGGCCGGGCCTGCCCGAGAAGCGGTTCGGCGGCCGCGTCTTCCGGGTCGGCGACAAGGTCACGCAGATCCGCAACAACTACGACAAGGGTGCCAACGGGGTCTTCAACGGCACGGTCGGCGTGGTCACCGGCCTTGACCTGGAGGAACAGCGGTTGACAGTGCGCACGGACGAAGACGAGGAAGTGGCCTACGAGTTCGCGGAACTCGACGAGCTGGCCCACGCGTACGCCGTCACCATCCACCGCTCCCAGGGGAGTGAATATCCGGCGGTCGTGATCCCGGTCACCACCGGTGCTTGGATGATGCTCCAGCGGAATCTGCTCTACACGGCGGTCACCCGGGCGAAGAAACTGGTCGTCCTGGTCGGGTCCCGCAAGGCCCTGGGGCAGGCGGTGCGTACCGTTTCCGCAGGCAGGAGGTACACCGCCGTCGCGCCCAGGCTGTCCGGCCGCATACCGGTGGGAAACATCACCTAGATGATCGATCATTTGGGGTTCCTACAACGGTTGTGGAGGGGGCAGGATGTGCAGGCTGGCGGCACTGAGTGCCGTCGAAAACACCAAAGCTCGACCCCGAGTGCACTCACCTGCGCCAAATGGGGGAAGGTAGAGGCAGTCAGGGCACCTCGAAGAAGAGGCACTACGTCGGTGAGGGATGACGTGAGCGACAACTCTGTAGTACTGCGGTACGCGGACGGTGAATACACCTACCCGGTGGTCGAGAGCACCGTCGGTGACCAGGGCTTCGACATCTCGAAGCTCAGGGCTCAGACCGGGCTGGTCACCCTGGACAGCGGCTACGGAAACACCGCCGCCTATAAGTCCGCCATTACTTATCTCGACGGTGAGCAGGGCATCCTGCGCTACCGCGGTTACCCGATCGAGCAGCTGGCGGAGCGCTCGACCTTCATCGAGGTCGCCTACCTGCTGATCAACGGGGAGCTGCCGACCGTCGACCAGCTCGCGTCGTTCCGCAACGAGATCACCCAGCACACGCTGCTGCACGAGGACGTCAAGCGTTTCTACGACGGCTTCCCGCGCGACGCGCACCCGATGGCGATGCTGTCCTCCGTGGTCAGCGCGCTGTCGACGTTCTACCAGGACAGCCACAACCCGTTCGACGAGAAGCAGCGCAACCTCTCGACGATCCGGCTGCTGGCCAAGCTCCCGACGATCGCGGCCTACGCGTACAAGAAGTCGGTCGGCCACCCGGTGGTCTACCCGCGCAACGACCTCGGCTACGTCGAGAACTTCCTGCGCATGACCTTCTCCGTGCCGGCCCAGGAGTACGACCTGGACCCGGTCGTGGTCGCCGCGCTCGACAAGCTGCTGATCCTGCACGCGGACCACGAGCAGAACTGCTCGACCTCCACCGTGCGTCTGGTCGGCTCCTCGCAGGCGAACATGTTCGCCTCGATCTCCGCCGGCATCTCGGCCCTGTGGGGTCCGCTGCACGGTGGCGCCAACCAGTCGGTTCTGGAGATGCTCGAGGGCATCAAGAACGACGGCGGCGACGTCGACGCCTTCATCCGCAAGGTGAAGAACAAGGAGGACGGCGTCCGCCTGATGGGCTTCGGGCACCGCGTCTACAAGAGCTTCGACCCCCGGGCGAAGATCATCAAGGCGGCGGCGCACGATGTCCTCTCGGCGCTCGGCAAGGACGACGAGCTCCTCGACATCGCCCTGAAGCTGGAAGAGCACGCGCTGGCCGACGAGTACTTCGTCGAGCGCAACCTCTACCCGAACGTGGACTTCTACACCGGCCTGATCTACCGGGCCATGGGCTTCCCGACCGAGATGTTCACCGTGCTCTTCGCGATCGGCCGGCTGCCCGGCTGGATCGCCCAGTGGCACGAGATGATCAAGGAGCCCGGCTCCCGCATCGGCCGCCCGCGCCAGATCTACACCGGCGAGGTCCTGCGCGACTTCGTTCCGGTCGAGTCCCGCTGACCCGAGGGCCGAGCCGCAGTACCCGCAGGACTCGTAAGACGCGCAGTACAGGAAAAGCGCCCCGCCATCGATCCCCCCACGGGTCGAAGGTCGGGGCGCTTTCCTTACCCCGGAACGGATTCCCCCCACGGGACCCGGACCGGGTGTCTGCGTGCCGGAGAATTGTGTAGTCGTCCCAACACGTTTCCGGCATCGCCCCATTAGACCCGTGGGCCTGCCCGATGGTTACGTTGGGGTCGCTGTGATCTGCGTCTCGTGTGAAGGGTCTGTGCGCGAGACGTGAAGGGTGATCACTAGCGGAAGGAGCGCAGCCGCAGGCTGTTGGTGACCACGAAGACCGAGGAGAAGGCCATCGCGGCCCCCGCGATCATCGGGTTGAGCAGTCCGGCGGCAGCCAGCGGCAGCGCCGCGACGTTGTAGCCGAAGGCCCAGAAGAGGTTGCCCTTGATGGTGGCCAGGGTCCGGCGCGAGAGCCGGATCGCGTCCGCCGCGACCCGCAAGTCGCCCCGTACGAGGGTCAGATCGCTCGCCTCGATCGCCGCGTCGGTGCCGGTGCCCATGGCCAGGCCCAGGTCGGCCTGGGCCAGTGCGGCCGCGTCGTTGACCCCGTCGCCGACCATGGCGACCGTACGGCCCTGCGCCTGCAGCCTGCGTACGACGTCCACCTTGTCCTGCGGGAGGACCTCGGCGATGACCTCCTCGATGCCCACCGCGCGGGCCACCGTCTCCGCGACGGCCTTGTTGTCGCCGGTCAGCAGGACCGGGGTCAGCCCCAGGGCCCGCAGCCGGGACACGGCCTCGGCGCTGGTCTCCTTGACCGCGTCGGCGACGGTCAGGACCCCGCGGGCCTCCCCGTCCCAGGCGACCAGGACGGCGGTGGAGCCCTCGGCCTCGGCGGCGGCCTTGGCCTCGGCGAGGGCGGCGGGCAGTGTGATCGACCATGCGGCGAGCAGCTTCTCGCGGCCCACCAGGACGGCGTGTCCGTCGACCAGGCCCTGGACTCCGAGGCCGCCGTGGTTCTCGAAGCCCTCCGGGACGGACAGGCCTGCGGTGAGGTCCGCGGCCGCCGTGGCGATGGCACGGGCGATCGGGTGCTCGGAGGCGTGCTCCAGCGAACCGGCCAGGCGCAGCAGTTCGTCCGGGTCCACGCCCTCGGCGGGGTGGGTGCCGGTCAGGGTCATCCGGCCGGTGGTCACGGTGCCGGTCTTGTCCAGGACGACGGTGTCCACGCGGCGGGTGGACTCCAGTACCTCGGGGCCCTTGATCAGGATGCCGAGCTGCGCGCCCCGGCCGGTGCCGACCATCAGTGCGGTCGGGGTGGCCAGGCCCAGGGCGCACGGGCAGGCGATGATCAGGACAGCCACGGCGGCGGTGAAGGCGGCCGTCGGGTTGTCGGTGATCAGCAGCCAGGTGACCCAGGTGCCGAGGGCCAGTGCGAGCACGATCGGGACGAAGACCCCGGAGATCCGGTCGGCGAGGCGCTGCACCTCGGCCTTGCCGTTCTGCGCGTCCTCGACCAGCTTGGCCATCCGGGCGAGCTGGGTGTCCGAGCCGACGCGGGTGGCCTCGACGACGAGGCGGCCCGAGGTGTTGACGGTGGCTCCGGTGACGGCGTCGCCCACGGTGACCTCGACCGGGACCGATTCACCGGTCAGCATGGCGGCGTCCACGGCGGAGCTGCCCTCGATGACCGTGCCGTCGGTGGCGATCTTCTCGCCGGGCCGGACGAGGAAGCGGTCGCCCACCACGAGCGCGCTCACGGGGATGCGCACCTCGGTCCCGCCGCGCAGGACGGCCACGTCCTTGGCGCCGAGCTGCATGAGGGCCTTGAGGGCCGCGCCGGCCTTCCGCTTCGAGCGGGCCTCCAGGTACCGGCCGAGCAGGATGAAGCTGACGACTCCGGCCGCCACTTCCAGGTAGATCGCCGAGGAGCCGTCCGTACGGCTGACCGAGAAGTCGAAGCCGTGGCGCATGCCGGGCATTCCGGCGTGACCGAAGAACAGGGCCCACAGCGACCAGGCGAAGGCGGCCAGCGTGCCCACCGAGACCAGGGTGTCCATGGTCGCGGCGCCGTGCCGGGCGTTGGTCCAGGCGGCCTGGTGGAAGGGGAGGGCGCCCCAGACGACGACGGGGGCGGCGAGGGTCAGCGAGAGCCACTGCCAGTTGTCGAACTGGAGGGACGGGACCATCGCGAGCAGGACGACGGGCAGGGAGAGCGCCACGGAGACCAGGAGGCGCTGGCGCAGCGCGCCCAGTTCGGGGTCGCGGGCTTCCTGCGGCGCGGCGTCCCGGGCCTCGGTGCCGGGCCCGGGCTCCGGCTCCGGCGGCGGGGGTTCCTCCGCGGTGTAGCCGGTCTTGACGACCGTCGCGATGAGGTCGGCGACCTGCACGTCGGAGCCGTAGGAGACCTTGGCCTTCTCGGTGGCGTAGTTCACCGAGGCGGTGACCCCGTCCATCCGGTTCAGCTTCTTCTCGATGCGGGCCGCGCAGGAGGCGCAGGTCATCCCGCCGATGGTCAGCTCGACCTCGGCCGTGGCCTCCGCGGCGCCGGTCGCGCCGGCCGCCGCTATGGGTCCGTCGTGCACTGTGCTGCTGCTCATGATCCGGGCTCCCCGCCGAGGTAGGGGTTGGGCCGGGCCGTACGGAACCAGTATGAGCTGGCCGGTACGGCCCGGCGGGGCTGTGCCGAAGAGATGTGTGCCGAAGCGTCGCGTGCCGGAGGCAGGGTGCTCAGGCCTGGCCGGCGAACTCGTAGCCGGCCTCGTCGACGGCGGCGCGCACGGCGGCCTCGTCGAGCGGGGCGGCCGAGACCACGGTGACCTCGCCGGTCGCGGCGACGGCCTTGACCGAGGTGACGCCCGCCAGGGCGGAGAGCTCGGTGGTCACCGCGCCCTCGCAGTGGCCGCAGGTCATGCCGGTCACCCGGTAGACGGTGGTGATCTGGGTGTCCGTGTCGGCGCTCATGTCGTTCTCCTCTTCAAAGGCGTTTCCGGGCGGCCGGAAGGCGGCGGATCGCTCGTGGAGAGGCCACCGTTCATCCCGACACTTCGAGACTATACCCCTAGGGGGTATCGACGCGAGCATCCGCCGAGATCTTTTGAGGTGGACAATCGGTGCGAACCATATGTAAATGGCACACATGGCGGACACGGGGACCACTCTCATCCTGATCATGTCGATCGCGGTGCTCGCGCCCCTGATGGCCTACGGGGTCGCGCGCTGGCTTCCCGTCCCGCTGGTGATCTTCGAGATCGCCCTGGGCGTCCTGGTGGGACCCGACGTCCTCGGCTGGGCCCACTCCACCGAGGTCGTCGACGTGCTCAGCGAGCTCGGCCTCGCGATGCTGATCTTCCTGGCCGGCTACGAGATCCAGTTCGCCCAGGTCAAGGGCGACACCCTGAAACGGTCGGTGTGGGCCTGGGTGGCCGCCCTCGCACTGGGGCTCGGACTCGGACTGCTGCTGTCGGGCGGCGGATTCGACAAGGGCGTCTACATCGGCACCGCGCTCACCAGTACCGCCCTCGGCACGATCCTGCCGGTCCTGCGGGACTCGGGGGACCTCCAGAGCCGGTTCGGCTCGGTGATGATGGCGATGGGCGCCGTCGGCGAGTTCGGGCCGATCATCGCGATGGCCCTGCTGCTCAGCGGGCGGGCGCCGGCGCAGTCGGCGGCGCTGCTGATCGGCTTCGCGGTGCTCACGGCCGGCGCCGTGTTCTGGGCGATGCGGCCCAAGCCGCCCTGGTTCGCCCGGGTCATCTCCAAGACCCTGCACAGCAGCGGGCAGTTCGCGGTGCGCCTGGTGGTGCTGATCCTCGTGGCGTTCCTGGCGCTGTCCGAGGTGCTCGGCCTCGACGTCCTCCTCGGCGCCTTCGCCGCCGGGCTCATCACCCGGCTCGTGCTGTACGGGGCCGCCCCGGAGAGCAGCGAGACCGTGCTGTCGAAGGTGGAGGCCATGGGCTTCGGCTTCCTGGTGCCGGTGTTCTTCGTGGTCACCGGGATCGAGTTCGACCTGGCCGCGCTGCTCGGCGGTGGGCGGGTGCTCCTGCTGCTTCCGGTGTTCCTGCTGCTCTTCCTCGTGGTGCGGGGGCTGCCGATGTGGCTGCTGGCCCCCCGGGACCTGGGGCGCCGGGACCGGTCGGCGCTGGTGCTGTTCGGCTCCACGGCGCTGCCGCTGGTGGTGGCGATCACCACCCTGGGCGTGCAGGAGGGGAAGCTGGGCTCGGGGGAGGCGGCGGCGCTGGTCGGGGCCGGGATGCTGTCCGTGCTGATCTTCCCGCTGGTCGGGCTGCGGTTGCGGGCGGGATCCGGCGACGGGCCCGGCGGGCCCGGGGGAGTCGCGGAGAGGATCAGCGAGGAGGTCGGCGAGGAGGAGGCGTGGTGATCATCGGGTCCAGGTAGCGGAACAGGACGGCCTTCAGCTCCGTGACGTACGCGGCCCGTTCCTCGCCCTCGCTGGCGAGGATCAGTTCGAGCGAGGCCTTGACGATCCCGAGCACCATGTGGGCGACGTGGTTGAGCTCGGCGGGGTTGGTGTCCGCGGTGGGGATGGCGCAGGCGCGCAGCACCTCCTCGACGCGGGCCAGCATGCCGACGTGCAGCTCGTCGTGTTCCTGGGCGATGCCGGGGACGCCGGAGCCGTGCATGAGCGCCCAGAAGGCGGGGTTCTCGCAGTTGAAGGCGATCACCGGATCCAGGACGGCGTCGAGCAGCTCGGGGAGCGGCCGGTCCAGGTTCTCGGGGAGGAAGGCCTGGCCGTGCGCCTCGTGGGCGCGCTGGAGGAGCTGTCCGCCCAGCTCGACGGCGATGGCCTCCTTGTTCGGGAAGAACTGGTAGAGCGTGCCCGGGGACACGCCGGCCTCGCGGGCGATGGCGTTGGTGCTGGCCGCCGCGTAGCCCGTACGGCAGAACACCCCGGCGGCGGCTGCCAGGAGTTGGGCGATGCGGCGCTCGCCGCGCGCCTGGCGGCGGCGGGGGGCGGATTCCGTCGCTGTTTTCAGCGCCGCCTCTGCGGTCGATTCACCCGCTTTGTCCGCCCTTTTGGTCCGAGATGTCTCCCGCATGTCCAATCCCTTGCTTCCCGTTGCTTCCCGTGGGTGATTGACAAACGCGAGAGGTCGCTCGCATTCTTGAGAAACGCGAGCGACTGCTCGTGTTTGCCAGTCTAAGTGGTCTGGCAACCACGGTGAAGGGGACACCGAGCCATGTCCGAAGTCAAGAATCCGCCGTCGCCTGGGGAGGGCGGCCGGTGGACCGGATTCGTCACCACACGGCCGAGGCTCTCGCTGCTGCTCGCCCTCGTGATCACGGCCCTGGCCGTCTTCGCCGGCACAGGCGTCGCCGACCGCCTGGGCAGTGGGGGCTGGGAGGATCCCGGTGCCAGCTCCACCTATGCCACCAAGGCGCTGGAGCGCGAGTTCCCCGGCTCCCAGCCCAATCTGCTGCTGCTCGTCGACGCCGGAGCCGCCGCCGGGACGGCCGGGGTGGACGACCCCGCCGTCGCCGCCGAGGCGGAGCGGCTGACGGCGCGGCTCGCCGCCGAGCAGGGGGTGACCGGTGTGGGTTCGTACTGGCGGACCGGGCTGCCCACCCTGCGCTCCGAGGACGGTCGGCAGGCCCTGATAGCCGCCCGGGTGCTGGGCGACGAGAAGGCGGCCAACGCCGTCCTGGACCGGATCGTCCCGAGCTACCGCGGCGAGCACGGACCGGTCAAGGTGTCCCTCGGCGGGCCGGCCGCCGTCCAGCGCGAGGTGACCTCCACCATCCAGGAGGACCTGCTGCTCGCCGAGCTGATCGCCCTGCCCGTGACGCTCGTCCTGCTCGTCCTCGTCTTCGGCAGCGCCGTAGCGGCCCTGCTGCCCCTCGGCGTCGGCATCGTCGCCATCATCGGAACCAATGCAGTGCTGCGGGGGCTCACCGAGATCACCGACGTCTCCGTCTTCGCGCAGAACCTGACCACCGCCCTCGGACTCGGACTCGCCGTCGACTACGCCCTGTTCATCGTGCGGAGGTTCCGTGAGGAGCTGGCCGCCGGGCGCGACCCGGTGGCGGCCGTCGGAGTCACCCTGCGCACCGCCGGCCGGACGGTCCTGTTCTCGGCGCTGACCGTGGCCGTCGCCCTCTCGGCCATGCTCTTCTTCCCGATGTACTTCCTGCGCTCCTTCGCCTACGCCGGAGTCGCGGTGGTCCTTCTCGCCGCGGCGGCCGCGCTCATCCTGCTGCCCGCAGCGCTGGTGCTGCTGGGGGAGCGGGTCAACTCCTTCGACCTGCGCCGGCTGTGGCGCCGGACCGGGACGGCCGGCAGCGACCCGGCCGGGGCCGGCGGTGGGGCCGGCGGTGGGCGGGGCTGGGCCCGGCTGACGGATCTGGTCATGCGCCGCGCCCCGGTGTTTGCCGTGGCCACCACGGCCGGACTGCTGCTCCTCGGACTGCCCTTCCTCGGCGTGAAGTTCGGCACCGTGGACGACCGGCAGCTGCCGGCGACCGCCGAATCGCACGTGGTGCAGCAGCACATCCGCGAAGGCTTCCCCGGCAGCCCCGGCGGAGCGCTGACCGTACTGGCCGAGGGGGCCTCCGGCGCCGCCGATCTCGACGCCTACAAGCAGCGGGTGGCGGCCCTGCCCGGGGTACTGGGAGTGGAGGGGCCGGTGGGTTCCGCCGCCGGTAGCGGATACGCCTACTTCTCGGTGCTCACCGAAGGCGAGGAGGTGGGACAGCAAGCCCAGGACCTGGTGGGCATGGTCAGGGCGGTGGACGCTCCCTTCGACACCGCCGTGACCGGACAGGCCGCGGTGCTCGTCGACGCCCGCGACGCCATAGCCGAGGAACTGCCCCTGGCCCTGGCCGTCGTGGTGCTGGCCACGCTGCTCCTGGTCTTCCTGCTCACCGGGAGCCTGCTGATACCCGTCCAGGCCGTGCTGCTCAACGCGCTGAGCCTGACCGCGATGTTCGGGGCGGTGGTGTGGGTGTTCCAGGAGGGCCACCTCTCCGGGCTACTCTCCTTCACCTCCACCGGAGACATCGAGACCACCCTGCCCGTGCTGATGTTCTGCATCGCCTTCGGGCTCTCCATGGACTACGGGGTGTTCCTCATATCCCGGATCAAGGAGGAGTACGACCGGACCGGGGACCACGAGGGGGCGGTGCGCGCCGGGCTGACCCGCACGGGCGGACTGATCACCGCGGCGGCCGTGATCCTGGCGGTCGTGATGGTCGCCATCGGCAGCTCGCGGGTGACCAACACCAAGATGCTCGGCCTGGGAATCGCACTGGCCGTGCTGATGGACGCGATGGTCGTGCGGAGCCTGCTCGTGCCGGCGGTGATGAAGCTGACCGGGAAGGCCACCTGGTGGGCGCCGGCGCCGCTGCGCAGGCTGCACGAACGCTTCGGGCTGAGCGAGGGGGAGCCGGCGCCGGCCGCCGAGCGGCCCGAGCCCGAGCCGGTGCCCGCCGGGAGCCGCTAGCGGACGGGGCCCGGAAGGGTCCCGTCCCTGGACCGGACGTCGTGTCAGTCCTCGCGGCGTCCGCGGTTGCCGGGCCGACGCGCCACCCAGGCGCGGATGGTGTCGGCGTACCAGTAGGGCTTTCCGCCCTCCACGTGGTCGGGTGCGGGCAGCAGCCCGTGCTTGCGGTAGGAGCGCACCGTGTCCGGCTGGACCCGGATGTGGGCCGCGATCTCCTTGTACGACCACAGCTGCCGGTCGCTCATCCTCGACACCTCCTTGTCCACGCCGCAGGGCCGGCCGGGAGGCCGTCGGGGGAGCCGGCGCGTGGACACTGACGATCACTCAGGTTGTGCCCGGGGAAACGACACAGGGTGAGGTCAGGGGAGGGGCTGTCGTCCGGCTGTGACGGAAGACCCGCGTAACGCGGACATGCGTGACACGCCGGCGACCCCCGTGACACAGGTGGCACACAGGCGCAGGCGGCACCCAGGTTGCGCCCCGTCACATCGGCAGGGAGAACAGCCGTACCGGTCCCGAGGGCCAGATCGCGTCATCGTGCAGGGGGGTCACCATGGTGCGGAGCGGCATGGCGGCCAAGCGGTCTCCGGGTTGTTCGACGAGGACGGCCTCGTCGAGGAGGTGCCATCCGAGGCGCTCGTACAGAGGCACGAGCGGCGGTCGGCAGAACAGGAGCGCGTGCCGCGGACCCATCGTGCGCGCGTGGTCGAGTGCGGCAGCCAGGACGAGGCGCGCCAGCCCGCGACCTCGTACGTCGGGTGCGACGGCCACTCCTCCGACGCCCACCACCTCCGTCCCGGCGGTGCCGATCGCAACGGGCAGCCGTAGCAGGCCCGCGTGTGCCAGCAGCCGGTCGCCGTAGACGACGCCGAAGTGTTCCTCCTTGGGCAGCCAGGTCAAGCCGGCCGCGCCCACACCGAAGGGGTCGGCGCCGCCGCCGAGGATCTCGTCCTGCTCCGCCTTCGTGTACAGGGGGAGCCGCATCGCGACCGGGGCCGCGGAGGAAGGTATCTCAGGCATTCCCCCATGATGCCCTCGTCGTCCGGGGACCGGCCGCGGGGCGCGTCCTGAGGCCGGGGCGGCCGGATCAGCGGTACAGGGACGGGCGTTGGGCCAGCTCCACCTGGGTCCGTACGCCGCTGCGGGCCGCGGCGAGGCCCGCCTCGGAGACCGCCGCCGCCGCGTAGCCGTCCCACGCGTCGGGACCGTCCACCCGGCCCAGCGCGGCGGCGGCGACCCAGCGGCGGAGCTGGCGGTCGTAGGCGTCGGCGAACCGCACCGTGAAGTCCTGGTCGACCTCCCCGCCCCAACGGCCCGCCGACTGGACGACCATCGCGTGGCCGTCGCCGATCCGGGCGGTACCGGACTCGCCGACCGCCTCGCACTGCACCTGGTAGCCGAAGCCGCAGTTGACGAAGATCTCCACGTCCACGACGGCCCCGCCGGAGGTCTCCATGACCACGAACCGGGGATCGCGCAGCCCCTCGCGGGCGGCCGAGGTGGGCGTAGGGGAGAGCACGGTCACGGCGGTGATCTCCTGGCCCAGCAGCCAGCGGGCCGCGTCCACCTCGTGCACCACCGAATCGCTGATCAGCATGTCGCTGGTGAAGAAGGACGGCGAGGCGGCGTTGCGGTGCCGGCAGTGCAGGAAGAGCGGCCGCCCGATGCCGCCCGCGTCGAGCAGCTCCTTCAGCCTCGCGTACTCGGCGTCGTAGCGCCGCATGAAGCCGACCTGGACGAGCCGGCGGCCCAGCCGCGCCTCCGCCTCCATGATCCGCAGGGCGCCCGCCGGATCGGGGGTCAGCGGCTTCTCGCACAGCACCGGCAGCCCCCGCTCCAGCGCGTTCAGGATCGCTTCCTCGTGGGCGGGCCCGGGCGAGGCGATCAGTACGGCGTCCACCCCGGACACCGCTATCGCGGCCGCCGGATCGGTGTGCGCGCTCGCCCCCTCCAGCCCGGCCGCGACCTCCTTGACGCGGTCACCGTCCGGGTCGGCCACGGCCACCACCCGGGCCCCGCCGACCGTCCGGCCGAAGCGGCGGACGTGGTCGGAGCCCATCTTCCCGGTACCGATGACGGCGATGCCGAGCGTGCTGGTCATGTCGTGTTCCTCCACGAGGGTGCGTAAGGCCGGGGTATTCGGTTCAGCGGGCGCCGCAGGAGCGCAGGTGGGCGCGGGTGCGGCGGGCGATCGGCAGCGGCCGGTCGGGCGGGCACGGGTACATGTCCTGCTCCACGATGGCGAACAGGTCCACGCCGAGCCGCTCGGCGGAGGCCAGCACCGGTCCCAGCGCGGGTACCCCCGTCGGAGGCTCGCACATCACCCCGCGGGCCACGGCCGGCCCGAAGGGGACCTGGTCCCGGACGACTTCGGCGAGGATCCGCGGATCGACCTGCTTGAGGTGGAGGTAGCCGATCCGCTCGCCGAAGGTCTCGATCGCCCGGACGCTGTCCCCGCCGCAGTACGCGTAGTGCCCGGTGTCCAGGCAGAGCGAGACCAGCGCCGGGTCGGTGGCGTCGAGGAAGCGCGCCACGTTCTCGGGGGTGTCGATGTGCGTGTCCGCGTGCGGGTGGACGACGATCCGCAACCCGTACTCGTCCTGGACCTGCTTCCCCAGCCGCTCGGTCTGCGTGGTCAGTTCGCGCCAGCCCCCGGGGGTGAGGGTGCGGTCCTCCAGCACCTCGCCGGTCTTGTCGTCCCGCCAGAAGGAGGGGATCACGACGAGGTGCTCCGCGCCCATGGCCCGGGTGAGTTCCGCGATCCGCGACACGTGCTCCCAGGTGTCCTCCCACACGGCGGGCCCGTGATGGAGTCCGGTGAAGACGGTTCCCGCGGAGACCCGCAGGCCGCGCGCCCCGACCTCGGCGGCGAGCCGGACGGGATCGGTGGGGAGATAGCCGTAGGGGCCGAGCTCGATCCACTCGTACCCGGCTTCGGCGACCTCGTCGAGGAACCGCTCCCACGGGGTCTGCCGGGGGTCGTCGGGGAACCAGACCCCCCAGGAGTCCGGAGCCGAACCGACGCGGATACGGGTCAACGCGGGCGGTGAGGACGTCATACGGCCACCTTAGGGTGCGAGGCTCTTGGGTACGGGGAGCACTCGGTCGGGAGGAATGGTGTGGTGATGGCTGCGGATCCGTTGGCGTTCGACCTGATCACGATGGGGCGGATCGGGGTGGATCTCTACCCCCTGAAGACGGGCGTACCGCTCGCCGAGGCGGACACCTTCGGGAAGTTCCTGGGCGGTTCCCCGACCAACGTCGCCGTCGCGGCGGCCCGGCTGGGACGGCGGACGGCGGTCATCACCCGGACCGGCGCGGACCCCTTCGGCGCCTATCTCCGGTCGGAACTGCGCCGGTTCGGGGTGGACGACCGGTGGGCCGGGGAGGTGGCGGCCCTTCCGACGCCGCTGACCTTCTGCGAGATCTTCCCGCCCGACGATTTCCCGCTGTACTTCTACCGGTACCCGAAGGCACCCGACCTGGAGATCGCCGCGGACGAGCTCGACCTCGACGCGGTGCGGGCGGCGCGGGTGTTCTGGATGACCGGCACGGGGCTCAGCGCGGAGCCGAGCCGGACGGCCACCCTGGCCGCGCTGGAGGCACGCGCGAAGGCCGGGCTCACGGTCTTCGACCTGGACTGGCGACCCATGCTGTGGCCCTCCGGGGCCGGGGCCGGGGACGGGCCCGCCGGGCCCGGGGAGTGGTACCGCCGGGCGCTGTCCCTCGCCACGGTGGCCGTGGGCAACGCCGAGGAGTGCGCGATCGCCACCGGCGAGACCGAGCCGTACGCGGCCGCACGCGCCCTGCTCGGGGCCGGAGTCGAGCTCGCGGTGGTCAAGCGGGGCCCGGCGGGGGTCCTCGCCGTCCACCGCGACGGGACGGTGGCGGAGCTCCCCCCGGTACCGGTGACGGTCGTCAACGGCCTGGGCGCGGGGGACGCCTTCGGCGGAGCCCTGTGCCACGGGCTGCTCGCGGGGTGGGACCTGAAGAGGGTGATCGGCTACGCGAACGCGGCCGGGGCGATCGTGGCCTCACGACTGGCGTGCTCGACGGCGATGCCGTTCGCGGAGGAAGTGGAGGAGGTGCTCGGTCGTGCCGATGGTGTCTGAGTGGGCGATGGACTGGACGAGGCTGCTCGTGCTCGACCTCTCGCCGGGGGAGGTGTACCCGCACGCGTGCGGGGAGTCGGAATGGATCGTCCTCCCCCTCGCAGGCGGCTGCGAGGTCCGCTGCGCGGAGCCTTCCCCCACCCCGCCCCTTCCCGAAACCGGGGACGCAGCCCCCGGCCCCCCGTTCCGGGGCTCCGCCCCGGACCCCGCGCCTCGAACGCCGGCGGGGCTGAGATCGCCCAGCGGGCCATCCCACCCCGCCACTGCGCACGCCCAGGCCGGCGCCGGCCACAATCCAGCCCCTCCGGCGTTCGAGGAGCGGGGCCCGGGGCAGCGCCCCGGGAGCGGGCCGCAGGTCTTCCGACTGCGGGGGCGGCGCGGGGTGTTCGACGGCCCCTCCGACTTCGCCTACCTCCCCCGGGAGGGGGTCGCAGAGATCCGGTCGGGCGCAGGCGGCCGGTTCGCCCTCGTCGGCGCCCGCTGCGAGAAGCGCCTCCCCGCCCGGTACGGGCCCGCCGCCGAGGTCCCCGTAGAACTCCGCGGCGCCGCCCAGTGCTCCCGCCAGGTCAACAACTTCGCCGCCGCCGGAGTCTTCGCATGCGACCGGCTCATCGCCGTGGAGGTGCTCACCCCCGGCGGCAACTGGTCCTCGTACCCGCCCCACAAGCACGACGAGCACCACCCCGGCGTGGAATCCCGGCTGGAGGAGATCTACTACTACGAGATCGCCCCGCACGGGGACACGCCCGGCCTCGGCTATCAGCGTGTCAGCCCGTCCCCGGCGGGGAAGACCGACATCCTCACCGAGGTGAGGACCGGTGACGCGGTCCTCATCCCGGACGGCTGGCACGGTCCCTCCATCGCCGTGCCCGGCCACGACATGTACTACCTCAACGTCATGGCGGGACCCGGCGCGACCCGGGAGTGGCTCATCCGGGACCACCCCGACCACGGGTGGATCCGCTCCACCTGGACCGACCAGGACATCGACCCCCGGCTGCCCTTCCCCCACCGAGCGGAGGACCCCGCATGACGCACACCGTCCGCCTCACCGTCGCGCAGGCCCTCGTCCGCTTCCTCTCCCGGCAGTACACCGAGCGCGACGGACGCCGGCACCGGCTGATCGCCGCCACCTGGGGGATCTTCGGGCACGGGAACGTCGCCGGGATCGGCCAGGCCCTGCTGGAGACCGGCCGGGAGGAGATGCCGTTCCTGCAGGGCCGCAACGAGCAGGCCATGGTGCACGCCGCCGTCGGGTACGCGCGCCAGAGCGGGCGGCTGTCCGCGCACGCCGTCACCACCTCCATCGGTCCGGGCGCCACCAACCTCGTCACCGGGGCCGCCCTCGCCACCATCAACCGGATCCCGGTGCTCCTGCTGCCCGGGGACGCCTTCGCGACCCGGCCCGCCGACCCCGTCCTCCAGCAGCTGGAGGTCCCCCATGCGGGTGATGTCTCCGTCAACGACACGCTGCGCCCCGTCTCCCGCCACTTCGACCGCATCACCCGTCCCGAAGCCCTGATCCCCGCCGCCCTGCAGGCCGTACGGGTCCTCACCGACCCGGTGAGCACCGGCGCGGTCACCCTCGCGCTGCCGCAGGACGTACAGGCCGAGGCGTACGACTGGCCGCAGGAGTTCTTCGCCGAGCGGGTGTGGGGCGTACGCCGGCCGCGGCCCGACCGGACCGAGCTGGCGGCGGCCGCCCGCGCCGTACGGGGCTCCGCGCGGCCGCTGATCATCGCCGGGGGCGGCATCCGGCACAGCGCGGCGGGCGCGGCGCTCGCGGAGTTCGCCGAGGCCACCGGCATCCCGGTGGCCTCCACGCAGGCGGGCAAGGGGGCCCTGCCGTGGGACCACCCCGCCGACGTGGGCGGGATCGGGCACACCGGCACGGCCACCGCCGACGCACTGGCCCGCGAAGCCGATCTGGTGATCGCCGCCGGGACCCGGCTCACCGACTTCACGACCGCCTCCGCGACGCTGTTCCAGGACCCCGGCGTGCGGTTCCTCGGGCTCAACCTCGACCCGTACGACGCCCACAAACTCGCGGCACTCCCCCTGGTCTGCGATGCGCGGGAGGGCCTGGAAGAACTCCGGGCCGAGGTCGCCGGGTACAGGGTGGACCCCCCGTACGAGGCGGCGTACAAAGAAGGGAAGAGGGCGTGGGAGCGGCTGGTCGACGGGGCCTACGCGGCTCCCGACGAGGACTCCGTCCCGACGCAGGCACAGG
Organism: Streptomyces sp. NPDC006450; assembly: GCF_040612195.1. NCBI lineage: Bacteria > Bacillati > Actinomycetota > Actinomycetes > Kitasatosporales > Streptomycetaceae > Streptomyces > Streptomyces sp. NPDC006450. Next base: position 18,541 of record NZ_JBEXPT010000034.1, read on the forward strand.
TGCTGGGTCTGCTGGACGGTCTCGTCGACGGTGACGACATCCTGATCAATGCCGCCGGTTCGCTCCCCGGGGACCTGCACAAGCTGTGGCGGGCCCGCTCCGCGGACCAGTACCACGTCGAATACGGGTACTCCTGCATGGGCTACGAGATCCCCGCCGCGATCGGCACCGCGCTGGCCGCCCCCGGCCGGCCGGTGTGGGCGCTGGTCGGCGACGGGACGTACCTGATGAACCCGACCGAGATCGTCACCGCCGTGCAGGAGGGGATCCCGGTCAGGCTGGTGATCCTCGACAACCACGGATACGCCTCGATCGGCGGCCTCTCCGACGCGGTGGGCGCCGAGGCATTCGCTACCGACTACCGCTTCCGGGCGGCGGACGGGTCGTACAGCGGTGCGCCGCTGCCGCTGGATCTGGCGGCCAACGCCGCCTCCCTGGGGATGGCCGTGATCCGCCCCCGCACCATCGGTGACCTGCGCAAAGCCCTCGCCGAGGCCCGGTCGGCGGACCGTCCCACATGTGTCTACGCACAGACCCGAACACCCGACACTGTGTCGGGCCCGCCCCCCGCACAGGCGTGGTGGGATGTCCCTGTGGCCGAGACCGCGACCCGTGCGTCGGCGGCCCAGGCCCGCGAAGAGTACGACCGGCAAGCCGCGCAGCGACGTCGCCATCTGTGAAGGAGTTAGGCATGAAGACCGTCAACCACTGGATCGGTGGCAAGACCGTCGAGGGCGCGTCGGGCAACTACGGCCCGGTCACCGACCCGGCCACCGGCGAGGTCACCACGCAGGTCGCCCTCGCGTCCGCCGACGAGGTCGACGCGGCCGTACAGGTCGCCAAGGAGGCGTTCCTGTCCTGGGGGCAGTCCTCGCTGGCCGCCCGCACCAAGGTGCTGTTCGCCTACCGCGCCCTGCTGGACGCCAACCGCGACGCGATCGCCGAGCTGATCGTCGCCGAGCACGGCAAGGTGCACTCCGACGCGCTGGGCGAGGTCGCCCGCGGTCTGGAGATCGTCGAGCTGGCCTGCGGGATCACCGTGCAGCTCAAGGGCGAGCTGTCCACCTCGGTGTCCAGCCGCGTGGACGTCTCCTCGATCCGCCAGCCGATCGGCGTGGTCGCGGGCATCACCCCGTTCAACTTCCCGGCGATGGTGCCGATGTGGATGTTCCCGCTGGCCGTGGCCTGCGGCAACACCTTCATCCTCAAGCCGAGCGAGAAGGACCCCTCGGCCTCCACGCTGCTGGCGCAGCTCGCGAGCCAGGCCGGCCTGCCGGCGGGCGTGCTGAACGTGGTCCACGGTGACAAGGTCGCCGTCGACGCGCTCCTCGCGCACCCCGACATCGCGGCCGTCTCCTTCGTCGGATCGACCCCGATCGCCCGCCACATCCACACCACCGCCTCCGCCAACGGCAAGCGCGTACAGGCCCTGGGCGGCGCCAAGAACCACATGCTGGTGCTGCCGGACGCCGACCTGGACGCCGCCGCCGACGCGGCGGTCTCGGCGGCCTACGGTTCGGCCGGTGAGCGCTGCATGGCGATCTCTGCGGTCGTGGCCGTCGGTTCCATCGGCGACACCCTCGTCGAGAAGATCCGCGAGCGCGCCGAGAAGATCAAGATCGGCCCCGGCAACGACCCGCTCTCGGAGATGGGCCCGCTGATCACTGCCGCCCACCGCGACAAGGTCGCCTCGTACGTGAAGGGCGCGGCCGCGCAGGGCGCCGACGTGGTCCTGGACGGCACGGGCTACACGGTGGAGGGCAAGGAGAACGGCCACTGGATCGGCCTCTCGCTCCTGGACAACGTCAAGACCGACTCCGACGCCTACCGCGACGAGATCTTCGGCCCGGTGCTGTGCGTGCTGCGCGTCGAGACCTACGAGGAGGGCGTGGCGCTCATGAACGCCTCGCCGTTCGGCAACGGCACCGCCATCTTCACCCGTGACGGCGGCGCCGCCCGCCGCTTCCAGCTGGAGATCGAGGCGGGCATGGTCGGCGTCAACGTGCCGATCCCGGTGCCGGTGGGCTACCACTCCTTCGGTGGCTGGAAGGACTCGCTCTTCGGCGACCACCACATCTACGGCAACGACGGCATCCACTTCTACACCCGGGGCAAGGTCGTCACGACCCGCTGGCCCGACCCGTCGGACGCCCCCGCCGGCGTGGACCTCGGGTTCCCGCGGAACCACTGACCGCCGGTCCCCTGCCGGAGCCCCGGCCGGGCGCACGCCTCGTAGGACCGCTCGCCCCCCGCAACCCTCACCGCGGGGGGCGAGCCCGTTCCCGGTCCGGTCCGGATCGGCACGGTCCGGACCAGCCCGGAGGGCGTCGGCTCAGAGCAGCGACCAGACGTCCGCCGCCGCCGTCCGGGACCAGACGGGGTCGCCGTGCCCGTAGCCCGGGACGACGGCGAAGCGGACCCGTCCGTTGCCGCCCGCCCGGATCAGCCGGGGGCCGCGCGCATGGTCGCCGCGGCCCAGCTCGGCGTTGATCCACACCACTTCGGCGGAGATCCGCTCCCAGTCGATCGCGTACGTCTTCTCGTCGCCCGCCCAGACCGCGGCCAGGTCCCGCATCAGGGCGGTCGGGACCAGCCCGCTGCCCAGGGAGCCGACGGCCGCGTGCCACGTGGCGAGCGGGGTGTGGGTGAGGTCGAAGCGGTCCTTGGCCGGGGTGGCCCCGAAGTCGTACGAGCCCGCGGCATGGCCCTGGGTGTAGATCCAGTTCGCCGGGCCGGGCAGCAGGGAGGTGCGGACCAGCGCGAAGTGGGCGAGCCCGGCGTTGGTGAAGCGGAGCGCGGGGTCCGGGGGCCAGGGGACCTCCGAGGGCCCCGCAGGGTCGGTGGCGGCCCGGGCGATCAGCGCCGTCAGCCCCGGGTCCGTCGCGTACGCGCCCTCCGCCAGCCGGTCCTCGTACGCGTCCCGGGTCTGGGCGGCCCGTACGGCCAGGTCGCCGGAGTAGGGGCCGGTCGTGTCCAGGGCCACCACCCGGGTCAGACGGGGCGAGTCGTCGTGTGCGGCCGCGTCCAGGGCGAGCAGGGCCCCGGCGGAGTGGCCGACGTACTGGTACGGCAGCCCGAGCGCGCCGTCCAGGGCCTCCACGACCGCCGCCAGATCCCGGCGGTGCGCCGCCAGCCCCCGGTCGGGGCCGATGTCGTCCGCGGTCGCGGCGTCCTCGCGCGGGGTGACGCCGACGACGAGCAGGCCCTCGCGGCGCAGCCGGTGGGCGAGGTTCAGGTCGGACGGGGTGAAGAAGCCGGAGCAGAAGCTCAGTCCGGCGCCCGGCAGGAGGTACGCGATCCCGCGCGGGGTCCGCCGGGTGTCCGCGACCACGTCCACCGTGACCGGGGCCGTGCCGCCGTCGTCGAGCGGGAGCGTGAGCCGGATCCAGCCGTCCCCCGGAACGTACACCGCGGTGCCGGTGCCCAGCGTGCGCTCGACGAGGGTCAGCAGCCCGACCCCCGTGTCGGCGGGATCCGCGGGCCGGCCCGCGGGGACGCTTCCCTGCGCGGGCCGGCCGGCCTCCGCTTCGCCGTGCTGTCGTGCCATGTGTGGTGCCTCCCGGCGCCTGCCCCTGCCCGGGGACGGCCGGATGCCGTCCCCCTGGGGACACCTTTGCCGATCAGCGCACTTCAGCCAAGTCCGGTGCCGTTTCCGGCTGTTCGGCAGCCGCCCGGCGGCGCCGGCGCAGGACCCGGGCGGCGATGGCGGCGCCGGCCAGCACCAGGAGGGCACCGAGTGCGGGCCACGGCACGGCAAGGAACTCCACGGTGGAGGAGGAGAGGAGGTCGGGGTAGGCCGAGGCGCCGGCGGTGATGTCGACGGTCACCCAGTCCGACTGGGGGGCGTCCGCCCACTCCTCCGTCAGCTCGATCCGCTGGCCCGGAAGCAGGACGAGCTTCAGCTCGCGGGCCGGCCGGTCGAGCACCCGGCGGCCGAACAGCCCCTCGGCGGAGACGGTCACCTTCGGCTCGACGACCACGTTGCCCCGGTTGACCAGGGAGTACGTGATCTTGGCGCGGGCATCCTTGACCCAGGGCAGCAGCGGCGCCTCCCGGCTGATCTTCACGTCCTCCACGCTCAGCCCCGGGGTCACCGGCCCGGGGACCCGGAAGTACAGCCGGGCGCCGACCTGGCGCTTCACCCCGACCTGGACCTTGCCCTCCTGCTGGATGCCCTCCACGGCGGTGTTGAGGGCGACGATCCCGCCCACGTGGTCACCGGGCGTCGCGTCCGCCGGAACCTTCACGGAGAACGGGAAGTCCTTGCGGCCCTTGGGCGGCACGGTGACGGTGGTCCGCGTCTCGGGAGGAAGCGCGACCCAAGTGCCCACGTCCTTGGGCTTCGTCTCCACCGGGAGCAGCGCGAAGCCGCCGCCCACCGGGGTGTTGACGGCGTCCGTGGCGAATATCTGGAACGTCAGCTCCTTGTCGGAGGAGTTCACGATCGTCGCGCTGTCGCTGACGGTGGTGCCGGCTTCGCCCTGGTGGAAGAAGTACGCGCGGTCGGTCATCGGCGCACCGGCCGGGGGTGTCGGGAAGACGCCCCAGGTGCCGTTGTCCGCGGCCGTCGCGGGGAGGGCCGGGAGCAGCAGGGCGGCGAGGCCGAGGAGCAGGCCGAGGAGGAGGGTGCGGGTGCGCATGGGCGGTTCTCCAGTCGGGCCGGACGGGGAGGGGGTGAGGCGGGGGATCGCTGGTGGAGGGGAGGTGCGCGGAAGGGTGGTGCGCGGAAGGGTGGTGCGCGGAAGGGTGGTGCGGCGCCGGAGC
>NZ_JBEXPT010000034.1:23314-54623 GCF_040612195.1 Streptomyces sp. NPDC006450
CCCCCCCCCCCCCCCCCACCCACCCGGGTGGAGCGGGGTCGTACGGGTCAGGCGATCGAGAAGGTGACGACCGACTGGTAGCTGTCCGCGAACATGAACGGCGGGAGCTGGATCATTCCGGCTCCGCCGATCTCGAACTCGCCACCGGTCAGGTTGTCGCCGCCCGCGGCCGCCGAGGCGACCTTCATCGGGACATCGGAGATCGCACCGGGCGTACCGGCGGTGCAGGGGCTCGGGCTGTCCGGGTTGGTCACCTTGCAGGTCGGCTGGATGCCGATCTGCGCCGTGGCCATGGAGTGGCCGGTGACCGAGTTGAGGAACGGCGTCCGGGTCGCCGAGACGTCCCAGCCGAGGGTCCCGCCGCGGAAGTCCTGGACGGCCATCGCGGTGAACTGACCGACGATCGACTGGGACTTGCCGTTGATGGTGACCGAACCGAAGCTGACGGCGGGGTTGCCCGCCTGCGGGCCGATGGCCAGCGGGCCGGGCAGGACCTCCACGTCGACCGGGTTCTGCACGCCGGGCTGCTCGGCGATGAAGGAGTAGTCCTTGTACGGGAGGATCGCGCCGTCGATCCGGATCTTGTCGGCCGGCTGGTTGACGATGATGGTGCAGGTCGCGACTCCGGCCGCGGTGGCCGTGCCGGTACCGGTGTCACCCGTGGCCGTACCGTTCTTGAGTGCGGAACAGGTGACCGCGCCCGCCGGGAAGTTGGCGCCCGTGACGACGACCTCCTGGCCGGCCTTGCCGCTGTTGGGCGTCAGCTTGGTGGTGATGGGGTCCTTGGGCAGGGCTTCCACGGCCACCGAGCCGAGCGAGGCGCTCGGGCGCGGGTTCGGGGTGCAGGTGGTGGTGAAGACCGACCCCATGAGGCTCGCGTCGGTCACCGCCAGGTCCAGGGCCACCTGCACGGTGGTGCCCTCGGAACCGTCCGGGATCTTGATGGTGCCGGAGAAGCCGGAGGGGTCGAGCGGCGTACCGGCGACCACGTCGACCGTCTCGGGCGGGCTGACGACCGTCTGGAGGGTCGACCCGACCTTGAGGGTGATCTTGGAGACGTTCGTGGTCGTCACCGAGAAGCTGGGGACGACCGGGCTCGGACCCGGGTCGATGGTGACCGGGACCACGTCGCCGGCCTTCGCGCCGTCGGGCAGCGTGATCGTGTAGTTCTGCGTGCCCGAACCACCCGGCTGGGGCGCGGGGGCGACGCAGTCCATCGGGACGGGCGTCGTCTTGGTCGCGGCCTGCGCGGTGCCCGACAGACCCACCACGGCGCCCGTCAGGGCCAGGGACAGAGCGCCAGCCCCGGCCAGAACTCTTCGTCGAAACGTTGTACTCACTGGGTCGCGACTCCTTCGTCATACGAACCCTCCCCCCACCCGCTGTGTGGGGGAGGTCGAGCCGGTGCGGTGGCCGACATTGACGCGTCGCGGGATTGAGAAGTCAATGACTTGCTTTCGCCCGAAGCACACAGAAATTGATGTGCCATCAGGCCGGGTGGAGCGGAGGGGCGGATACCTCTTGGCCGGAGGGCGTGCGGGTGGGGCGGGTGGGGTCTCGGACAGGGCTTTCACCATGCTGCGGCCGGCGTCCGCCGGGGTCCGCCGGGGCGGGGGGAGGCGCCGCCGGCGGAGGATCCCGTACGGGCTACTGGTCGGTCGGGACGTGCAGCAACAGGTTCGGTGTCCCGGCCGGCAGGGCGGTGATCCGGTCCCGCACGGAGTCCCGTACGAGAGTTTCGGCCACCTGCGCCGGCGTCTGGCGCGGGCCGCCGGCCGCCAGGCCTCGTGCCAGCACCAGCGCGGCGGCGCCCGCCACGTGCGGGGCCGCCATCGAGGTGCCGGAGGCGCGGGCGGTGGCCGTGGTGGAACCCCTCCAGGCGGAGGTGACGGCCACGCCGGGGGCGGCAAGGTCCACGCAGGAACCGTAGTTGGAGAAGGCGGGCCGCCTGTCCAGTCCGTCCGTCGCGCCCACGGTGAGCGCCTGCGGGACGCCGGCGGGGGAGCCGGTGCATGCGTCCTCGCCGGAGTTGCCCGCCGCCACGACGAAGGTGATCCCGGACGCGATCGCCCGCGTCACCGCCCGGTCGAGAGCGAAGCTGTGGGCGCCGCCCAGGCTCATGTTGGCCACGGCCGGGGTCGCGGGCGACTTGAGGGCGTCCTTCACCATCCAGTCGATACCGCGGGTGATGGCCGACAGGGTCGCGTCCCCGCTGCAGTCCGCCACCTTCACGGCCACGAGCGAAACCCCCTTGGCCACGCCGTAGGTGGCTCCGCCGACGGTCCCGGCGACGTGCGTGCCGTGGCCGTTGCAGTCCCTGGCGCCTTCCATGAACACCGCGTTGGCGCCCCAGCGGGCCCGGCCGCCGAACTCCTGGTGCAGGGTGTCGATCCCGGTATCGATGACGTACGCGGTGATCCCCTCGGCCTTGGCCGGGTACGTGTACGAGCCGTCGAGGGGCAACTCGCTCTGGTCGAGCCGGTCCAGGGCCCAGGGCGCGGGGGTCTGGACGAGGGGAGCGGCGGGGGCGGCGGGGGCGGCGGGGGCGACGCCGTCGTCGAGGGGGGTGTCGTCGATCCGGAAGAGCGCATCGGGCTCCACGGAGGCCACCCGGGGATCGCCGGCGAGTTCGGCGGCGCGGGCGGCGGTGGTGCGGACGGCGAAACCGCTCAGGGCGGTGTCGTAGACGGCCCCGACGCTGTCGCCGGCGGCCTCGGCCTCGGCGGCGAGGGCACGGGTGAGGGCGCCCGCGGAGGCACGGGTGGCGGAGTCCTTGAGGACGACGACGTAAGGGGCGGTGGGGGCGTCGGCGGTGGCGGCTGCGGCGGTGGCGGCGTACGGCGGCAGGGCGGTGGCCGCCGCCAGCAGGGCGGCGGCCGGGAGCAGCGCGGTGAATGCGGTCATGCCGCCGATGCTCGGCGAGGTGCGGGCCGGCCGCGCGGAGGGTGCGCCGACTGGCCCCACGACACGCCGCTCCGGGGGCGACGGGCGGGCCCGGCCCGATCCGGAGGCCCTGCCCCGGGCCGTCTCTCTTGGATCTTGCCTGGCCTGCGCTGCCCGGCACCGCACCTCGCCGCACTGCCGGGGCGCCTGGGTACGTCCAGCACGCGGGTGCCCCGGCGGCGCGCCGAGGCACGGCCCCGGACGACGCGGGCCTGACCGGCAAGATCTGAAAGAGACGGCTCAGGGCCTGGGCCAGCCGAGCATCCTGAAGACGCCTTCGTCGCGGGCGCCGGCCGCCCGGTACGTCGCCAGCGCGGCCTCGTTGTCGGTGTCGACGCCCACCCACATGCCGTAGCAGCCGCGCGCCTCGGCCTCGGCGGCGAGCGCCTCGGTCAGGGCCCGGCCGAGGCCGCGCCGGCGGTGGCCCTCGTCCACGGAGAGCTCGTAGAGGCACATCTCGGTGCCCTTGTCGGGGTGGATCATCTCGATGCCGGAGACCATGCCGACGGGTGCGCCGTCCACGTAGGCGATCAGCATCAGGTGCCCCGGGGCGGCGAGGAACCTCTCCGACCAGTCCGCGCGGGCGGGACCGTCGAAGAGGCCCTCGGCGGCTTGGAGTTCGGCGACGGTACGGGCAGTGCGGATGTCCATGGCGGCGACGATAGCGCTGCGGCTGCGGCTGCCGCTGCCCCGATGGTGAGGGTGATGGCGAGAGCGGTGCGAAGGGCGGCGACGAACGGGGCGTCGGCAGCGTTGCCCAGGTGGGACCGACAGCGGTGCCGTGTGAGGCGCGCGGCAGTGGTGACTCAGAGGGTGGGTGAGCCGGTGGTGAAGGCCAGGGCCGGCACCCGGGTGAGGAAGCGGCGGCGAACCGGCCGTGAAACGGCGGCGGCGGGGCCGGGGCGGCGGCGAAGGCGGCGTTGATAATGGTCGGATGAGCCATGGGGAGCACGGTTTCGACACGGAGTGGCGCGCCGCGCCGGAGCCTCTGCGCAGGGCGCTCGCCCTCGCCTACGAGGCGCTCGCGGCCGGAGGCCTCGCGGTGGGAGCGGTGCTGACGGACGCCGACGGGAAGCCGGTCTCCGAGGGGCGCAACGAGGCGTACGAGGAGGGCCCGGGCGCCGGCCCCCTGCGCGGGACACCGCTCGCCCACGCCGAGATGAACGCACTGGGGGCCGCCCGCACGGGCTGGGACCTGGGCACGGCGACGCTCTGGAGCACCCAGGAGCCGTGCTCGATGTGCGCGGCGGCGGCCGAGTTCACCGGCGTGGGGCGGGTGCGTTACCTGGCGCCGGACCCGTGGGCGCTGTCGAGCGGCAACGGAGCCGGCGGCGACGCCGACCCGGGTCTGCCGCAGTGGCTGCTGGTGGCCAACACCATGTTCCTGCGGAGCGTGGCCGTGGCCTCGGACGGCTCCGGGGAACCCTCGATCCTGACCCACCACCGAACCGTGGAACCGGAGACCGCGGCCTTCCACGACAGCCTGCCGGCGGGCCTGCCGACGGCCGCTTCACCGGAGGACTGGCTGCGCCCCCACTGGACCCGTCTCACGGAACTCTCGGCGGCCCGCGAGCTGCGCACGCTCCGCTGAACCCCCGGGCGGACCCGGGTCAGCGGGTCGTGGCCGACACCTGCCGGACCGGGGCGCCGTCCTGTGCCGCCGCTCCGGGGGACGGGGTGCCGTCCGTCCAGGCGTAGACCTCCTTGCCGCGCACCGTGACCTGGTACTGGTAGGGGCCCCGGCACTCGGGACGCTCCTCGGACCCGGTGCCCGCAGGCCACCACTTGGCCTGCAGCGCCGTCCCGGCGTGCTTGCTCGGCGTGCCCGCCGAGCACTGCGGGCCGTCGAGCGGGGTCGCGCCCAGCGTGAAGCGGAGCAGCCGCGCCTTGCCGTCGGTGCGCGCCCTTATTCGCACGTCGGTCGCGTCCTTCGGCACCCAGCGGGGCAGCACCCACGTCTCCTCGCCGCGCGTCGGCTTCCCGCGCCCCGGCTCCCCATGCGTCGGGGCGTCGGCGGCCGTCGCGAAGCGCATGCCCTTCTCCTTGAACACGCGGTCGTTGATCGTGTCGGTCAGGGGGTTGGGCGGGAGGTTGGGGAGGGCGATGGCGGCGGTGGCGAGGACTCCCACGGTGGCGGCGGCGAGGACGAGAGGACGGCGGTTCATGTCCACGAGTATTCGCGGCGGTGCCCGTAGTCCGCGTCCCTCCCGAGGTTGAACCGAATCTCTGCCGGAAGGGTGACACCGGCTCATACCTGAGTACCGGTCCTGACCCCCGGCAGGGATCCGGATCCCCCGCGCGGCGCACGCCCTGTGCCCGCGCGTGCACCCCGACACCCGTGGTGGCAGCCCTCGTTAGAGGATGCGTGCCCCGCCGCCCCGCCTCCGCCCCCGCACCGGCAGCCCCGCTCCGGGCCGCAGCCCCGACCCCCTCCCCGCACCCCTCCACGGCCTCCTCCCCGACCCCCTCCCCGCCCGCGACCCCCGCCCGGACCGGAGCCCGGGTGTCCGCCCTCGTCTCCGGCGCCGTCGCCGCCGTACTGGCCTTCGCGCCGCCGGCGTCCGCGGCTCGGCAGGCCCCGCAGGTCCCGGAGGACAAGCCGCAGGTGCTGAGCGGCTGGACGCAGCCGAGCACGGCCAGTCAGGGCGCTTGGGCCGAGGCGCGCGGGAACCCGGGCGAGTGGGAGCCGTACGGCTTCGACTGGAGCACGGACTACTGCACGACGTCCCCGGACAACCCCTTCGGCTTCCCCTTCCGGATCGCCTGCGCCCGGCACGACTTCGGCTACCGCAACTACAAGGCGGCGGGGGAGTTCCAGGCGGCCAAGCCCCGACTGGACGAGATGTTCCACTCGGACCTGAAGCGGGTCTGCGCACGCTACTCGGGCGCCCGCAAGGCCTCCTGCGACGGCACCGCCTGGACCTATTACCAGGCCGTCAGGGCCTTCGAGTAGCCCTCCCGACCGACCGTCGGAGTGCGGAACTGGTACGCCTGCGAGGCGCAGTTCACGGATGCGGACGGGGCCCAGGCTTGCTTACGGCCCCGCTACGCGGGCCACGCTAAGGTGCCCTGACCTGTACGAAAGCCCTCCGCGGGGGAGGGCTTCGGGGTGGTGCGGTAAAAGTGCCCCCGGCAGGACTCGAACCTGCGGCCAAGTGCTTAGAAGGCACCTGCTCTATCCACTGAGCTACGGGGGCCGGAAGGTGGCCGTGGTGGCCTGGAGCCCCTGGACGGGGGTGGGGCTTTGGTCCGTGCCGGGTCAAGGATAGGGCTCCGGTTGCCTTGTCCCGGTTGCTTCACTCGCGTGCCACGATGTGGAGGTTCGGTGAAGCGGTCCCGATAATCGCAGGCAGGTGCGATTCTCGCACCGCTTTTGCGTCGTGGCGCCCTGGGTGTTGTGCACTCGTTATGCCTGCGCCCCACTCGTCCGCTGTGTCCGGGATGTGCCGCTGGAGTAGCGCTCGGCGCGCAGAGGACGTATAAGCTTCAAAAATGCTCCTAAATTGGGCATTCTTCGCATGTGGTGACCTTGGATGTTCGGCCTCAGCTGCTCGATGCCCTGTCCGCCCTGCGCGACCGGGTCGCGTCCGTGCGTCTGCCGCTGCCCCTGCCCGGCGCCCCCCGCGCCCGCCAGACCAGAGCCGAGCTGCTCGCGCAGCTCGACGACTACCTCGTACCCCGGCTGAAGGCGCCGGAGGCGCCGCTGCTCGCCGTCGTCGGCGGGTCCACCGGGGCCGGTAAGTCCACCCTCGTCAACTCCCTCGTGGGGCGCCAAGTGAGTGAAGCCGGAGTGCTCCGGCCCACGACGCGCACCCCCGTCCTCGTCTGCCATCCGGATGACCACCACTGGTTCGCCGGGGTGCGGGTGCTGCCCGATCTGATGCGGGTCTGGGCCCCCCAGGACGACGACGACACCCCCGCGCCCACCCGGAAGCCCCACCGGCCGGGCGGCCACCACGGGCACGGGTACCCGCCCACCCGCGAGGTGCGGATCGAGACCGTCTCCACCCTGCCCCGCGGCCTCGCCATCCTCGACGCCCCCGACATCGACTCCCTCGTGGTCGACAACCGCACGCTCGCCGCCCAGCTCATCTGCGCCGCGGACGTCTGGGTGATGGTCACGACCGCCTCGCGGTACGCCGACGCCGTGCCCTGGCACCTCCTGCGCACCGCCAAGCAGTACAAGGCCACCCTCGTCACCGTCCTCGACCGGGTCCCGCACCAGGTGCTCGCCGAGGTCTCCCGCCAGTACGGGGCCCTGCTCACCCGGGCCGGGCTGGGCGAGGTACCCCGGTTCACGGTCCCCGAGCTGCCCGAATCGGCCGGCGGGGGCGGGCTGCTGCCCGCCAGCGCCGTGGCCCCGCTGTTCGCCTGGCTCGCGCACCACGCGCAGGACCCGGCCGCCCGCCAGTACGCCGTCGGGCGCACCGCGCTCGGCGCGCTCGACTCCCTCGGCCGCCGGATGCCGGAGCTCGCGTCGGCCGTCGCGGCCCAGCACGCCGCCGCCGTACGGCTGACCTTCGCCGTCGAGGACGCCTACAAGCGCGAGGGCAAGCGGGTCCGGGGCCGCCTGGACCGGGGCGCCGTACTCGCAGGGGACGCGCTGACCCGCTGGCGCGGCTACCCGCTCGACACCAGCGCCGACGAACTGCTCGACTCCCTCGCGGAATCCCTCGCGGCGCTGCTCCAGTGCGCCGTCGCCGCCGCCGACGAACGCATCGCGGAGGCCTGGCGGCGCGAGCCCGCAGCCGGCGCCGTGTCCCTGCCCGCCCCCGACCGCGAGGCGGCGGAACGTATCGGCATGGCCGTACGCCGTTGGCGGCGCGTGCTGGAGGAGCTCGCCGAGGAAGAGGTCGCGGGACTCGACAAGCAGCCCGCGCCCGACCCCGACGGGATCGCCGCCCTGCTGGTCGCGGCCCTCCTCGGCGGCAAGCGGGCCCGGCCGGCCGGGGAGAAGCTCGCCGAACGGATCGGAGTACAGGCCGCCGTACGCCTGCGAGACCGCGGCGGCGAGCTCGTCGCCGAACACCTCGACCAGGTGCTGCGCGCCGAACGCGACCGCCGACTCGCCCCGATCGAAGCGCTCGAAGTGAGTCCCGAACCCCAGGCCGAGCTGATCGCCGCGCTGTCCGTACTGCAGAAGGAGAGGTGACGCGGTGACCGCCCTGACCGACCGCACCGACGACCGCTGGGACGACGGACTGATCGCCCGCTCGCGCCCCCGGACCAGCGAGGACGACTGGCCCGTGAGCGGTGACGAGGAGGGCGACGACGCACTCGTCCGGGCGGTTTCCGGCGCAGGGAGCGACGGCGGCAAGGCCCCCGCGCCCCCGCTCAGCCCCGAGGCCCAGGCCCTGCGCGTCCGCCTCGACGCGCTGCGCCAGCTCATCGGGCTGTCCCGCACCAGGATCCTCGACGGAAAGACCCTCGCCGAAGCCGGACGCGTACTCGACGAGGCGGCCGCGCGCCGCGGGCTGTCGGCGCAGCACACCGTCGTCGCCATCGCGGGAGCCACCGGAAGCGGCAAGTCCACGCTCTTCAACGCACTCGCCGGAGTGCAGATCTCCGAGACCGGACTGCGCAGGCCGACGACCGCCGCACCCATCGCGTGCAGCTGGTCCGACGGCGCCGCGGGACTGCTGGACCGGCTGGAGATCCCAGGACGGCTGCGCCGCCGCCCCCGGGAGACCTCGGAGGCCGAGGTGCTGCGCGGCATGGTCCTCGTCGACCTGCCCGACCTGGACTCGGCCGTCGGCGCCCACCGCGACCACGTGGACCGGGTACTGGCCCTGGTCGACGCCGTGGTGTGGGTCGTGGATCCGGAGAAGTACGCGGACGCCGTCCTGCACGAGCGGTACCTGCGCCCGCTGGCCGGGCACGCCGAGGTGACCTTCGTCGTGCTGAACCAGGTGGACCGGCTGCCCGGGGAATCCGCCGATCTCGTGCTGGACGACCTGCGCCGGCTCCTCGACGACGACGGGATCGCGCTCGGCGAACACGGCGAGCCCGGCGCCACCGTCATCGGACTTTCCGCCCTTACGGGTGAAGGCGTCGGGGAACTGCGCGAGATGCTCGGACAGTTCACCCAGGAGAAGGGCGCCGCGACCCGCCGCATCTCCGCCGATGTCGACAAGGCCGCGGCCCGCCTGCGACCGCTCTACGTGGCCGACGGCCACGCCGGGCCCGAGATCGGGGAGACCGCGCGCGCCGAGTTCGAGGACCGGCTCGCCGAAGCGGTCGGCGCGTACGCGGCCGGGCTCGCCGCCGAGCGGGCCTGGCGGCGCAACGCCGGAAAGGCCTGCGGCACCCCGTGGCTGCGCCTGTGGCGGTGGTACGAGAGCCGCCGCTCCCCGCGCTCGCTGGCCGGTCTCGCCGCCCTGGCCGCGATCGGGCGTTCCCCGGTGGCCTCCGAGCCGCCGGTCGAGGAAGAGGTCACGGCCCGCCAGCGGGTGGAACAGGCCGTACGGACCGTCGCCGACGAGGCGGTACGGGGCCTGCCCGACCCCTGGGCGCAGGCCGTACGGGAGACCGCGGTCCGCGGCGCCGAAGGGCTGCCCCAGGCGCTGGACGAGATCGCGGTGACCCTCGGGCCGGCGGTCACCGGGCCCAGCGCCCGTCCGCCGCGCCCCTCGTGGTGGCCGGCTGCGGTGCTGGCGCAGGCGGCCATGACCCTGCTCCAGATCTTCGGCGGGCTGTGGCTGGCCGGGCAGATCGTCGGGGTCCTGGAGCCGGTCCTGATGCCGCCGGTCCTGCTGATGGTGGCCGGGATCATCGGCGGACCGCTCGTGGAGTGGGCCTGCTCGATCGGGGCCCGGGGTCCGGCACGGCGCTACGGGCAGGACGCGGAGCGGCGGCTGCGCCAGGCCGCGGCCGGCTGCGGCCGGGCCCGGGTGCTGGAGCCGGTGGCGGCCGAGCTGCTGCGCTACCGGGAGGTGCGCGAGCAGTACGCGACGGTGGCGAAGTTGTCCACAACCCGTCAGTAGTCCACAGGCCCGAGCGGGTTCCGGCGGCCCGGGCCAGCATGGTCGTACCTCGTGCGGATGGTCCGGGCGGGTACGGAATGCGGGTCGGGGCGGCGCGTGGTCGAGCGCGCCGCCGGGCCCCGGAAGGGCGGCCGGGATGAACGACACCCAGGTGACGCTGGTGGGCTACGTGGCCACGCAGATCGACTACAAGGACACGGCGAGCGGCCCGGCGGCCCGGTTCCGCTTCGCGGTCACCCCCAGGTACTACGACCGGAAGAAGGAGACCTGGGCGGACGCGCCCACCAGCTTCTACACGGTGTGGGCCCGGCGCGCCCTCGCCGTGAACCTCGCAGGATCCGTCTCCGTCGGCGAACCGCTGGTGGTCCACGGGAGGCTGCGGGTGCGGGAGGACCCGCCCGACGGTGAGGGCAACCGGTGGTTCTCGGCGAACATCGACGCGACCGCCATCGGGCACGACCTGAACCGCGGCACCGCCGCCTTCCGGCGAGTCGTCAGGACGGACGTGCCGCTGATGGGCACTCAGAAGGCGGCGGTGGTCTGAGTGTTCGAGGAGGCTAGGATTCCCCGGTACTCACGGGCACCTGGGCCTTCGGCCCGAAGGGGAAGACTGTGTCGATTGCCGTTCCCGCACCCTCCACTCCTGCCGCCGCTGCCGGCGTTGCTCCTGTCGGCGCTCCGGGCGGTGGTCCGGTTCCCGCTGTCACGCCGGTCTGTGACGCACCGGCGCCGCGCACCACGGTCGCCGCGGCCATACGGGGCTCCGTACGCCGGCCGATCATGGTGGCCCTGCTCGCCGCCGCGCTGGCCGGGGCCCCGGGTGCGGTGGCGGCCGCGGACGCCGGACCGGCCGCACCCCGGACGCCGGAGGGAGCGAGCGCCGTCCTGGACGGGCTGAAGACCTACGGGCAGGCCGTCCTGCACGGCACGGACGGAACCGTGCGGCAGATTCCGGCGGGACTGTACGAGATGCGGGTGGACGGGGGCGGCACGCTCCAGACCTACGGGGTCGGCGTCACGGGCGCCGCGCAGCCCCAGGCGCGGTTCACGGAGACCGGGTGGAACGGCACGCCGCTCGCCGGGAACGGGGAAGCGGGCCGGATCCGCTGGGTGCTGGAGCACTCCTACCCCCAGCTGAACGATCTGGCGGGGCTCGCCAAGGCGGCCGGAGCGGCGGCGCTCACAGCGGAGAGCGCCGCGGCCGGGACCCAGGTGGCCATTTGGCGGCTGGCCGAGGGCGTACGGGTGGAGGCCGTCGACCCGCAGGCGGAGAAACTGGCCGACTACCTGCAGCGGGCGGCGCGGCGGCTGCCCGAACCGCCGGCGTCACTCGCGGTGGATCCCGGAGAGGTGTCGGGTCCGCTGGGCACCCGGATCGGGCCGGTCACGGTGCGGACGGGCGCGCAGAGCGTGAGCGTGACCCCGGACGCGGCGGCCGTGGCCATGGGGGTGCGGGTGGTGGACGCCCGGGGCCTGCCGGTCACCTCCGCCGTCAACGGCGGCAAGCTGTACTTCGAGGTGCCGGAGGGGACCCCGGACGGCAGCGCCGAGGTCACCCTCCGCGGGTCCACCCGGGTACCGGTCGGCCGGGTCTTCACCAGCGGGGTCCCGGCGAAGGTCCAGATCGTGGCCGGTTCCAGCGAGTCCGCCACCGTGGCCACGGCGACGGCGAAGTGGCCGCGGCTCCCCGTCGCCCAGCCGGCCGGCGAGGCGGCGTCGGGCGCGGCGATGGCCGCGCTGGGCGCCCCGGGCGCGTTGTCGGCGGATGCCCCGGCCGTGGATCCGGACACCTCGGAGGAGCGGCTGGCCGCCAGCGGCAGCTCGGCGGCCACCCCGGTGATCGCCTCTCTGGCGGTGGGCCTGGTCGTCCTGGGAGGCCTGGTCGTCCTCCTCCTGCGCAAGCGCCCCCTGGAGGACGGCCCCGGCCCGGAACGCTCGACGGAACCGGAGTAGGGCGCGGAGCGGGGCCCCACCGGGTTCAGGGAACCGGCCCCGCGCCGTGGAACCGGAGCCGTGGAACCCCTGGCCCGCCCGGGGGCCGGCCCCCGGGCCTGGTCCCCGGCCCCGGCCCCGGGCCTGGTCCCCGGCCCCGGTCCCCGGCCCCGGGCCTGGTCCCGGGTCCCCGGCCCCGGTCCCGGCCCCGGTCCCCGGCCCCGGGCCCCGGTTTCGGCCGGAGGGGTGGGATTCGGGGTGGCCGCGACGGGGGCTGGTTCGGATCCGGCGGTTCGGGTAGAGGCAAGAAATGGGTGATCAAGAGCTGACCTGGCGGGGCGCGGTCGCACGAGCGGACCGGTGGCTGTTCGACGTGGTGGCCCGGCGGCACTGGCCGGGGGCCGACCGGGTGCTGCCGCGGCTCGGGCGGGCCGCGAACCACGGCGTGCTGTGGGGCGGGGCCGCCGTGGGGATCGCCGTCCTCGGGTCGGCCGGGGCCCGCAAGGCGGCCGTGCGCGGGGCCGCGTCGCTGGCCCTGGCCAGCGCCACCATCAACACCGTCGGCAAGTGGTCGGTGCGCAGGACGCGCCCGGTGCTGGACGGGGTGCCCGCAGTGCGGCAGCTCGCCACACAGCCGCGTACCACCTCCTTCCCGTCGGGGCACTCCGCGTCCGCGTTCGCCTTCACCGCCGGAGTGGCCCTGGAGTCCCCGCTCTGGGGCGCCGTGCTGGCCCCGGTCGCCGCGTCGGTGGCGTTCTCGCGGGTGTACACCGGCGTCCACTACCCCTCGGACGTGGCCGCGGGCGCCGCGCTGGGGGTGGCGGCCGGGTTCGTCGTCCGCCGGCTCACCCGGGACGCCGAGGTGGCCCGGATCGTGCCCGGCGACGAGCGGGCCGCCGTGGGGGCGCCCGCGCTGCCCGACGGGTCCGGGCTCACGGTGGTGGTCAACACCGGGTCCGGCACGGCCGCCACGACGGGGCTCGACGTGCTGCTGCGGGAGCGCCTGCCGAAGGCCGAGCTCGTCGAGTGCCAGGGGCCGGAACTCGCCGCGGAACTGGCCGCGGCCGCCGAGCGGGCCACCGTGCTCGGCGTGTGCGGTGGCGACGGCACCATAAACGCCGCCGCCACCGCAGCGCTGCGCGCCGGGATCCCCCTGGCGGTGTTCCCCGGCGGCACGCTCAACCACTTCGCGCTCGACCTCGGCCTCGCGGGAACCGAGGACACCTGCCGGGCCGTGGCGGCCGGCCACGCCGTCCACATCGGCGTCGGCCGCTTCACCCCGGGCCCCGGCCCGGACCCCGAGGACACCCGGGCGGGGTACTTCCTGAACAACTTCAGCATCGGGGCCTACCCCGAGCTGCTCGGCACCCGGCTCCGCTGGGCCCCCAGGATCGGCGGCGGCCCCGCGGCCCTCCTGGCGGCCTGGCGGGTCCTGCAGGCCGAGCGCCCGGTACGGCTCAGCCTCGCCGGGAAGCCGCGCAGCGTGTGGCTGCTCTTCGCGGGCAACGGCACCTACCAGGGCACGGGCCCGGCGCCCCGCTACCGCAAGAGCCTGGGCGAGGGCCTGCTCGACGTCCGGCTCGTCCACGGCGGCGGCCGCCCCGGCCCCCGCCTGCTGGCCGCCGCCTTCGCGGGCCCGCTGAGCCGCTCCCCGGTCCACGTCGCCACCCGGCTGCGCAGCCTGCGCGTCGGCGACATCCCCGCCGGCACCCCGCTCGCCTACGACGGCGAGTACGCGCAGGCCCCCAAGGCCCTCGTCCTGGAGGAGCTCCCCGACGCCCTCACGGTCTACCGCCCCCGCTGACCCCGTCCCCGCCGACCCCGCTGGGCGCCGGCTTCACGGAACAGCCGGTCCCGGACCCCCCGCCCCCGGATCTCCGGCCTCCCGGTCTCCCCGCACCCCCGTCTCCAGCGCGCATGCCTCCCGGGCCCCCACGTCCCGGGCCCCCACGTCCCGGGCTCCCGCCTCCCGGGCCCCCGCCTCCCGGGCACCCACGTCCCCGGCCCCCGTCCCTCCGGCCTCCACACCGAGATCGGTCCGCATCGTGTCCCGCATGACCTCCCAATGCCCCGTGAGGTCGATGAGCTGGGCATGGATCTCCTCGAACGAACCGTCCGGTTCGGGCTGCCCCTCGGCCAGCCGCATCGTCCGGGCGTACACGCCCGCCAGGCGCCTCGTCATCAGGTCCAGCTGCACCAGCACGGCGGCGGAAGCGATCATCTGGGCCTCCGAGAAGGCGGTGTGGTGCGCCGAGCGGGCCTCCTCCACCACCGCCCGCTCCTGCGCGTCGGCCTGCTGCTGGTGGGCGGCCCACAAGTAGGACATGAGGGCGATCCGGAACCGCCGGTACGCCGCGTTCGCCGCGGTGTAGCACTCCCGCCTGCGGGCCAGCTCCGCCAGCTCCTGGTCCCGTAGCCACCGCGTCCGGTCCACCTGCTGCTCCCGCTCGAACTGAGCCGCCTGCACCCGCGCCAGCATCCGCTGCGACAGCACCGTCGCCAGGAGCGTCCCTGCCACGCCGACCACGGCGGCGCCGAGCGCGATGAGCCCGCTGTCCATACGTCCCCCCACCTCGGACGCAGCCCCCCGGCCGCCCCCTCGTCGGCGCCATCCTGCCGTGCGGCGCAAGGCCGCGGGAGTCATTCGCGGACGCCGATCCGGTGGCCTCGGGGCTGAACGGGTTTCCCCCCGGGGATGGACGTCAGGCAAGATGGGGTGTATCTGCCCACCCATCGATCTGCCGGACGGTTTCTCTTGGCTGAGTTCATCTACACCATGCGCAAGACGCGCAAGGCGCACGGCGACAAGGTGATTCTTGATGACGTCACCCTGAACTTCCTGCCCGGCGCGAAGATCGGTGTGGTCGGCCCCAACGGCGCCGGTAAGTCCACCGTCCTCAAGATCATGGCGGGGCTGGAGCAGCCGTCCAACGGCGAGGCCTACCTGTCTCCCGGCTTCACCGTCGGCATCCTCATGCAGGAGCCGAAGCTCGACGAGTCCAAGACGGTCCTGGAGAACGTCCAGGACGGCGCGGCCGACATCATGGCCAAGCTGAAGCGCTTCAACGAGGTCGCCGAGGAAATGGCGACCGACTACACCGACGCGCTGCTGGACGAGATGGGCAAGCTCCAGGAGGTCCTGGACCACGCCAACGCCTGGGACCTCGACGCCCAGCTGGAGCAGGCCATGGACGCCCTGGGCTGCCCGCCCGGCGACTGGCCCGTCACCAACCTCTCCGGTGGCGAGAAGCGCCGTGTCGCGCTCTGCAAGCTGCTGATCGAGGCCCCGGACCTGCTCCTCCTCGACGAGCCCACCAACCACCTCGACGCCGAGTCGGTGAACTGGCTGGAGCAGCACCTTTCGCAGTACAAGGGCGCCGTCGTGGCCGTGACCCACGACCGGTACTTCCTGAACAACGTCGCCGAGTGGATCCTCGAGCTCGACCGCGGCCGCGCGCACCCGTACGAGGGCAACTACTCCACGTACCTGGAGAAGAAGGCCACCCGTCTCAAGGTCGAGGGCCGCAAGGACGAGAAGCGCCAGAAGCGCCTCAAGGAAGAGCTCGAGTGGGTGCGGTCGAACGCCAAGGGGCGTCAGACCAAGTCCAAGGCCCGCCTCGCCCGCTACGAGGAGATGGCCGCCGAGGCGGACAAGATGCGGAAGCTGGACTTCGAGGAGATCCAGATCCCGCCGGGCCCGCGTCTGGGCTCGATCGTGGTCGAGGTCAACAACCTCAACAAGGCGTTCGGTGACAAGGTCCTGGTCGACGACCTGTCCTTCACGCTGCCGCGCAACGGCATCGTGGGCATCATCGGCCCGAACGGCGCCGGCAAGACCACGCTCTTCAAGATGCTACTGGGTCTGGAGGCGCCGGACTCCGGCTCCGTCAAGATCGGCGAGACCGTGAAGATCTCGTACGTCGACCAGAGCCGCGCCAACATCGACCCCAAGAAGTCCCTGTGGGCCGTCGTGTCGGACGAGCTGGACTACATCAACGTCGGCCAGGTCGAGATGCCGTCGCGCGCGTACGTCAGCGCCTTCGGCTTCAAGGGCCCGGACCAGCAGAAGGCCGCCGGCATCCTCTCCGGTGGTGAGCGCAACCGCCTGAACCTGGCGCTGACGCTCAAGGAGGGCGGCAACCTGCTGCTCCTCGACGAGCCCACCAACGACCTCGACGTCGAGACCCTGTCCTCGCTCGAGAACGCGCTCCTGGAGTTCCCGGGTGCGGCCGTGGTCATCTCCCACGACCGCTGGTTCCTGGACCGGGTCGCCACGCACATCCTGGCGTACGAGGGCGAGTCCAAGTGGTACTGGTTCGAGGGCAACTTCGAGTCGTACGAGAAGAACAAGGTCGAGCGGCTCGGCGCGGACGCGACCCGTCCGCACCGTGCCACCTACAAGAAGCTCACCCGAGGCTGAGGGCCGAGGAAACGGGCCATGGCCAGACACCACTACCGATGCCCCCTCCGCTGGGCGGACATGGATGCCTTCGGGCACGTCAACAACGTCGTCTTCCTCCGCTACCTGGAGGAGGCGCGGATCGACTTCATGTTCCGCCTGGCGCCGGGGGAGGGCAGTGAGTCCTTCACGGGCGGTTCCGTCGTGGCCCGTCACGAGATCGACTACAAGCTGCCCCTCGTGCACCGCCACGAGCCGGTGCTCATCGAGTCCTGGGTGACCCGGATAGGCGCCGCGTCCCTGACCATCCGCTACGAGGTCAAGGACGAGGCGACCGAGGACGCGCCCGAGACGGTCTACGTGCGCGCCGAGACCGTGGTCGTGCCCTACAACCTCGCCGAGGGGCGGCCCCGCCGCATCACGGCCGAGGAGAAGCTCTTCCTCCAGGAGTACCTGGACGAGCCGAAGGGGCAGCCGAAGACCGGTGCCCGTGCCGGGGGCATCGCGGCATGAACCAGCAGCTGCGCTTCGCCGACTCCGGGGAGGCGGCGGACCTCGCCGCCTTCCTGGGCCGGCTGGTGCACTACGACCGCGCCGCCGCCGTCCGCCTGCAGGCGCAGGCCGGCGGCGGCGCGCTCGCCGTTTTCGGGCGGCCGCCGTCCTTCGACGTCCTGGCCGTCCGTACGGTGCGGCTCTCCGCACCCCTCTCCGCTCCGCTCGACCTGACCGTCTCGGCCGGGGAGCTGCTGGAGTCCGTGGACGAGGGCGAGGGCGAGCGGGCCGGCGCCGTCGTCCCGGCGGCCGTCACCGGACCGCCCTGGGCGGGCGTGCTCCCGCCCCGCGGCGGCTGGACCCCGGTGGCCGGGCTGCCCGGTCCCGAAGAGATGGCCGAGGCCCTGGCCGCCGCCGTCGCCGAGTTCCGGGCCCGCGACGAGGCCCTTCCCCCGCAGCACCGGACCCGCTCCGAGCGCGACCGCATCGGCCGCGAGATCTGGTCCCGCACGCTGGGGGACACCGAACTTCCGCTGCGCGCCGTGCACGCCGCGCAGTCCCTGGGCTTCCTGCGGCCGGTACGGTCCACCGTGCCCGCCGCGCCCACCCCGCCCGGCGCCCCCGAGCCGGTGGCGCTGTTCGCCTCCGGGGGCTGGCTGCGGCTGCGCACCCCGTACGGGTCCGTGGCCACGCGCCGCCCGGGCGGCCTCGGCACCCTGCTCGTCCGGCCGGTCTAGCCGGCCGCGCCGTACGGGACCCCGCGCGGGATCCCGTACGGGCTAGCCCGCGGTGTTGATCATCGACGCGGCGGCGTACGTCAGGTAGCGCCACAGCTGCGCCTCGTGCTCCGGCGCGAGGGCGAGCTCGTCCACCGCCACCCGCATGTGGGCCAGCCACGCGTCGTGCGCGGCGGCGTCCACCTGGAAGGGCGCGTGCCGCATGCGCAGGCGCGGGTGGCCGCGGTTCTCGCTGTAGGTGTTCGGGCCGCCCCAGTACTGCATCAGGAACAGCGCGAACCGCTCCTCGGCGGGACCGAGGTCCCCCTCCGGGTACATCGGGCGCAGCAGCGGGTCCTCGGCGACCCCCTGGTAGAAGCGGTGGACCAGACGGCGGAAGGTGTCCTCGCCGCCCACCAGTTCGTAGAAGGTCTGCTCCTGGACCGTGCCCCGCGGAATCTCATTCACCCGACCATCGTCTCAGACGCCCGGACGGAGGACCCCGGTCCTAGGACCTGCTCCTGGCGGCCGCAGCGGGTTCGCGGCGGGGCACGGTGGGTGCGCGGCGCGGCAGCAGCCCGTTCGCACCCGGGCGGTCCGCGCAGGACAGTGGAGGCATGGGCGCACACGCCGAGGTACGCGACGTGCGGGAGACCGCGCACGCCGCCCAGGTGCGGGAGCTGACCGCCGCCGGGGTGCTGGAGGATCCGCGCTGGCGCGCGGCCTTCACCGCCGTGCCCCGGCACATGTTCGTCCCGTACTTCTACACCGGCCGCGGCGCCGGACACGAGCGGCTCTGGTCCGAGGACCCGGACCCCGAACAGCGGGCCCGCTGGCTGCGCGGGGTCTACACCGACGCCCCGCTCGCGACCCGGCTGCGCGACGGCGAGCTGGTCTCCTCCAGCAGCCAGCCCTCGCTGATGGCGAAGATGCTGCAGGCCCTGGACGTGCGCGACGGGGACAACGTGATGGAGATCGGCGCGGGCACCGGCTACAACGCTGCCCTGCTGTGCCACCGGCTCGGCGACGATCTGGTCACCACCGTGGACCTGGACGAGGAGATCACCGACTCGGCGCGCGCGCACCTGGACCGGCTCGGCTACCACCCGGCCGTGGTCACCGGCGACGGGGCGCGCGGCTGCCCCGCCCGCGCCCCCTTCGACCGGATCCTGGTGACCTGCACGATCCCGCTGATCCCGCCCGCCTGGCTGGGCCAGTGCCGGCCCGGGGCCCGGATCCTGGCCCCGCTGTCGACCGGGCTGATCGCCCTCACGGTGCGGGACGGGGCGTTCGCGGAGGGCCGCTTCCTGCACACCTCGGCCTACTTCGTGCCGCTGCGCGGGGCCACGGCCGCGCCGCCGGGCACGTACGGGACGCCCCAGGGGCTCCCGTACGAGCTGGTGGAGAACGAGCGCTTCCAGTTCATGCTGGTGCTCACCTCGGGCGCGCTGCACCCGAGGGAGGCGCTGGACCTGTGGCGGCGCGAGGACCGGCCGGCGCGCGAGCGCTTCGGGGTGACGGTCAGCGCCGCAGGGCAGTGGTCCTGGCTCGACGACCCCGAGGGGCCCTACGTGTGGCCCCTCGGGGAGACGGGGGAGTCGTCATAGGCAGGCCGGGCGGAACCCGCACACGGCGAAGGCCCCCGGTCATACCGGGGGCCTTCGCCGTAGGTCGGAAACCTCAGCCGCGCCGGACGGTGATCGTCGTCCAGGCGCCGACGTGGACGCGGTCCCCGTCGGCGAGCGGAACCGGCACGTAGGGCTGGATCGAGTCCTCGCCGAGGTTGATCGTGGTGCCGTTGGTGGAGTTCTGGTCCACCACGGCCCAGCTGCCGTCGGGCTGCTGGACGAGCACCGCGTGCTGGTGCGAGACGCCCGGGTCCTCCGGGGGGACCGACAGGTCGATGTCGGGGGACTCGCCCGTCGAGGCACGGCGGCGGCCGATGGTGATCTGGCCGCCGGCGAGCGGGAGGTGCTGCTCGGGGGAGTACGCGGGCAGGTCGAGCCCGGCCGCCTCGGGGCCGCTGCGCTGCATCATCGCCATGAAGTACGTGCGGTCCGGACCGATGGTCGCGGTCCAGGACCCGCCGCCCTGGGGCTGGTAGGGCTGCTGGTACGACTGCTGGGGCTGGGGTGCCTGATGCTGCTGGTGGTGCGGGGGCGGCGGGGGCGGCTGGTACTGCCCGGTCCGGGACGGCTGCTGCTGGTACTGCGGCGGAGCCTGCTGTGCCTGCTGGTGCGGCGGAGCCTGCTGTGCCTGCTGGTGCTGCGGGGCCTGCTGGTGCTGCGGGGGCGGCGGCTGCTGCTGGTACGGGGGCTGCTGGAAGTCCTGGCGCGCCGGAGGCGGCAGCATCCAGTCGTCCTCGCGCTGCAGCGGCTCGGCGGGGCGGTTGACCCGCGAGGGCCGCGAGCCCTGGTAGTCGAAGTGGTCCTGGGAGTACGCCGGCGGTGCCGCGGGCGCGCCCGGGGACGGGGGCGGCGGCGGGGGCAGGTCCGGGGAGAGCGGCGTGTACGAGGTCGCCGAACGGGTCAGGAAGTTGTACCGGCACTCTTCGCAGAACGGGGCCATGGCCTCGCGCGGGGTCCGGCACTGCGGGCAGAGCTCGGCCTGTGCGGTCGGCTCGCCGGTGGGAGGGTAGCCGTAGCCGTAGGAGGGCGCCCCGGGGGTGCCCGTAGGGGCGGCCATGCGGTGGCCGCAGACCTCGCACCAGTCGTCGGAGGCGGACTGGTGCCCGTTCGGGCAGGTCGGCATCGCGGCGCTTCCTCCTTCTTCCTGCGTCCATGAGGCAGGGTCTTCTTCTTCGCGTCTGATCCGCGTCTGATCAGAGCGTCAAGCTCTACGTCAAGATTTTCGCACTCGAACGGTTTGAGTGGAACGCGTTTCTAGTGTCATCTCGTCCGCGTCGGCGACCTTTGCCTTCAGTCGCACAGTACCCGCAGCCGCATCCACGACGTCCACCACCTTCGCCAGCAGCTTGGCGGTGTCGGCGTTGCCGGAGGAACTCGCCAGCTGAACGGCCCGGCCGAGCTTGGCCGTGGCCCCGCCGACGTCCCCCAGTTTGCGGGCCTCCAGGCCCTGCTGGATGGCCTGCGCGAGCTCTGCCTGCCCGGTGTAGTGGGCCACCTGCGGGTTGATGGCGGTGGACGCGGCGAGATCGTCCGTCCAGACGGCCCGGACCAGGCCCTGAGCGAGAACGGACGGGTCCTCACCCGGCGCACCCGGCATGAGCAGGGCGGCGCGGGCGGCGAGCATCTCCTGGCCGACGGAGGCGCCCGGGACCCGCACGCACACGTGGTACTCACGGGACTCGTCGCCCCAGGAACCCGTCGGGTAGTCCCCGGCGCGCGGGGACGCCTCCGTGCGGCGTCCGGTCAGGTCCTGCACGGCGGGAGCGACCTGCTTGACGTACAGGACCTCCGCGCCCACCGGGGTCCACAGGCGCAGTGAGACGTCCGCCACTTCCTTGCCCATGACCTTCTCCATCATGTGCGTGAAGTCCTCGGTCAGCCGGGCCGGATCGGCCACGATGTCGGCCGTTCCGAGCAGCGCGCTCGCGATGCCGGTGACCTCCTTGACCTCCCAGTCCGTTCCCACGCCGCGGGCGTCACAGGTGAAACGGCCCGCGCAGGCGTCGAGGGTGGCGCGGAGCACGGCCGGGTCCTCGTGCTCGTTGCGGCCGTCGGTGAGCAGGATCCCGTGCCGGATCGCCGCGGTGGACCCGCGCAGCAGGCCGTCGGCGAGGCGCAGCCAGGTGCCGATGGCGGTGCCGCCGCCGGAGGAGAGGCCGCGCAGGGCCTCCTTGGCCTGGGCGCGGGTGGTCGCGTCGGCGACGGCGAGGCGGCCCTGGCGGGGGTACACCTCCCTGGCCACGTGGGTACCGGCGATCACCGCGAAGGCGGTGCCGTCGCGGAGGGTGTCGACGGCCGCGGCCGTCGCCTCGCGGGCGCCGCGCATCTTGTCGGGCGGGTACTCCATGGAGCCGGAACAGTCGACCATGATCACCACGGCGGCGCCGCCGGGGGCGACGGCCGTCCGGGTGGCCGTGGCCCCGCCGGTGGAGGTGACCGTGACGATGGCGTGGACGTCGCGGGCGCCCTCGGCGAGGAACTCGTTCTGGTACACCTCCACGCTGAAGCGCGGGGCGCTCGGCTTGGCGAAGTTCGCCATCGGTCGCTCCTCCTCGGGGACGGGGGGTCAGGCCTGGGCGTGCGGGGCGGCGGGGCCTGCGGGCGGGGTCGGCCGGCTCGGACCCGTGGGAGCCGTCGGGGGGGTCGCCGCGAAGGGGACGACGGCGACGGTGACGTTGTCGTGCCCGCCGCCGTCGAGGGCGTGCCCCACCAGGACCTGCGCACTGTGCAGGGGCCGGACGGCGGCGTCGTGCGGGAGCACCTGGGCCATGTCGCGCGCGGACTCGGCGTAGTTCCACAGCCCGTCGGTGCAGACCACGACCACGCCGTCGTGGTCCGGCTTGAAGGTGGCGGTGTGCGGTTCCAGGTCGTACGCGTCGGCCCCGAGCCAGCCGGTGATGGCGTGCGCGCGGACGTCGGCGTAGGCCTCGGCCTCGCCCATCAGACCCGCCGCGACCATCTGGGCGGCCCAGGAGTCGTCCTCGGTGAGGCGGCGGGGCAGGGCGGCGCGGTCGTCGGGGACCCAGTACGCGCGGCTGTCGCCGACCCAGCCGATGGTCAGCAGGCCGCGGCTGACCACGGCGCCGACCAGGGTGCAGGCGGGGGCGTTCTGGGCGCCGGGCACCTCGGGGGCGAGGGCGTTCACCGCGGCGGCGGCGGCCAGGATCGCCTCGTGCATGGCCTCCTGCGGGTGGGCGCCGCGGGGGAGGGCGTCGAGCAGCGCCTCGTTGGCGGCACCGGCGGCGGCCGCGGAGGCCTCGTCGGGGCGGCTGGCGGAGGAGACGCCGTCGCAGACGATCGCCACGGTGGCGGCGGAGCCGTCGGGCAGCGCGGTGGCGGCGACGGCGAAGGAGTCCTCGTTGCGGTGGTGGCGCAGCCCTCGGTCGCTGACGGCGGCGACGCTACCGAGCTCCTCTTCGAGGTGGTCCCGCTCCCGGGGCTGCGCGTGGCCGCAGTGCTCGCAGTACCCGTCGGTGTCCACCCGCCCGGCGCGGCAGGCCACGCAGGTCTTCCCGCCGGCCTCACCCTGCGGGGCGGGGCCCCCCTGGGGGGCTTCGCCCGCGGGACCGCCGCCGTACGGGGCTTCGCCCTCGGGGGTGTGTCCCTGCGGGGCGGGGCTGCCGTACGGGGCTTCGTGCTGGGGGCCGCCGTGCCCGCCGGTCGCGCCGCCGTACGGGGCTTCGCCGCCGGGGTGCGGGCCCTGCGGGGCGGGGTCGGCGTACGGGGCTTCGCCCTCGGGGGTGTGTCCCTGCGGGGCGGGGTGGCCGTAGGGGGAGGCGGGCTCTCCCGGGGCCGGGGTGCCGTACGGGCCGGAGCCGTCGTAGCCGGTTCCGCCTGCGGGACCCGTGCCCTGCGCGCTCGCGCCGTAGGGGGTGGTGTCCGCCGGGTGCCGGCCCTGAGGGGGCGCGGTGTACGGGCCCCCGGGGGCCGGGTGCGTGCCGTGCGGGTCGGCCGGGGAGCCGGGGTCGGACCAGCCGGTGGAGCCGGACACCAGGGTGGGGGCGGCGGTGGAGATGCTGCCCCAGCCGGGCGCGGCCTCGACGGCGTACCCGGGGGCCGCCTGTTCGGCGTGGCCGCCGGAGTGCCGGGGCGCGAGGGCTTCGTCGGGCGCGGGGCGCCCGCGGGTGGCCGGGATCCCGCCCGCGGGGGTGGGCCGGCCGGTGGAACCCGCCTGGGCAGCCGGACCCGCCCCGGCCGGGGCCGGTGGGTCCACGGGTGCCGAGCCCGCCGGGGCGAACGGCGCTCCCAGGCCCGCCGTGGGCGGGGTCGCCGGGGGCGCGGGGGCCGCCCTGTGTTCCGGGGCCCGGGGCTCCGTTGGGGCGGCGCTGGTGAGGGCGTAGCCGCAGAGGCCGCAGAAACGATCACCCTCCTCCAGCGGTTCCGCGCAGCTGGGGCAGCCCGACAGCCGATGCATCGACATCAATCACACCCACGTCCGGGGACGGAAACGGTTTGCCCGCTCCACCAGTTCGATCCTCTCCTCGCCCCGCTGCGCCAGCCGTGCCAGCACGCGGAACGAGCGCTCCAGGCCGAAGCGCAGCCCCCGCTCGTCCAGTTGGCAGCCGAGCAGCGAGGTACGGCCGGGGTCGGAACCCCGGCTGCCCGACAGTACCCAGTCCAGCGCCGAGCCCAGAACTTCCGCCCTGAGCCGCTCGTGGCGCACCGAGTCCAGGCCGAACCTCCCCAGCGCCTCCACCTGCGCCGCGGCCGCCGCCAGATCGGCCAGCAGCGCCTCCTGGGGAGACCGGTCGCGCAGGCGTGCCCGTACGGCCGCCACCCGCGCGGCGGTGTGGTGGATGGACGCCTCCGGTACGGATTCCAGCGTGCGCACGGCTCCGGCCCGGTCCCCGGCGGCCAGTTGCACCCGGGCCAGTCCGAACGCGGCCGCGACGAACCCGGGGTCCGTGGCCCACACGAGCCGGTAGTACTCGGCGGCGTTGTCCAACTGCCCCAGCACCTCCGCGCACAGCCCCAGCGCCAGCTTCGGCGCCGGTTCGCCCGGGAAGGCGTCGTAGACGGCGTCGAAGGACAGGGCCGCCGTCTCGTCCTCCCCGACGGCCAGCGAGGAGATGCCCCGGGCCCACACCACGCGCCAGTCGTCGGGGTGCCGCGCCTCCAGCCGGGTCAGCGCGTCGGCGACGAGCGGCGCGTCGGCCCCGCCCAGTTCGAGGCGGGCCCGCAGCTCCCGCAGCCTGAGCTCCGCGGATTCGGCCGGCGCCGAGCCCAGCGCGGCCAGCAGGTCGGCCGGCGCGGAGGCCAGCAGGCCCGCCAGGAAACCGGCGTTGGGGTCCCCGGCGTCGACCAGCGGCACCGGCAGTGCCAGCGCGGCCTCGCGGGGGTCCAGCGTGGACAGCTCCGGCCGCCGCGCGGCGGAGACCCCCACGGGGGGCAGCGGCGCGGCCGCGGGGGCCCGGCGCGGGGCCGGCACGCCGGGACCGGCGGCCCGGTGCGTCGCCGTGGTGACCAGTCCGGTCGTGCCGTACCCCGTGATCGGCGGAGCCGGCGGAGCAGACGGGACCGACGGGCCCGCGGCGTCGGGGGCCGCCTCCACCGCTGGAGCGGCCCCCGGGAGCGGGACGGCCGCCGGTACCCGGGTCGCAGTGGCACCCCGGCCCGCCCGCCACCGCTTCACGGGACGCTCGCCCAGCAGGGACACGTGCCCGCCCGACTTGTCGTCGATGAACAGCCGGTCGTCCGGAACCCGCAGCTCGGGCCCGAAGAGGGTGGAGACCTGGGGCCTCGGGCGGCCCGTCTGGAGCGCGACGACCTCCCGCAGCACCCCCGTCAGCTGGTCCGCCATCTCCTGCGCGGACGCGAACCGCCGTCCCGGATCCGGGTCGGTGGCCCGTACCAGCAGCCGGTAGAAGGACTCGTACCGCCCGAACACCTCGATGTGCTGCGGGTCCGGCAGCGAGTCCACGAACACGTTCGTGTAGCCCTGGAAGTCGAAGGTCAGCACGGCCAGCGTGCGCGCCACGGTGTACAGGTCGGAGGCGACCGACGGGCCGAGCTCGGCGACCTCGGGCGCCTGGTAGCCGACGGTGCCGTAGATGGCCGACTCCTCGTCGTCCATCCGCCGGACCGCGCCCATGTCGATCAGCTTGAGCTGGTCGGCCTGCTGGATGGCGTTGTCGACCTTGAAGTCGCAGTACAGGAGGTTCCTGGTGTGCAGGTGGCCGAGCGCCTCCAGCGCCTCGATGCCGTACGCGCACGCCTGCTCCACGGGCAGCGGATCGCGTCGGCCGTCCGGCCGGCGCCGCTCGTTGGCGATCTCCTTGAGCGATTTGCCGCCCACGTACTCCATGACGATGTACCCGTCCAGCGAACCGGTCCGCTGGTCCAGGTGCTCCACGAAGTTGTAGATCCGCACGATGTTGGAGTGCTCGATCTCCGCGAGGAAGCGCCGCTCCGAGATCGCGGCCGCCATCGCGTCCTGGTCCCCGGTGTCCAGCAGGCCCTTGAGCACCACCCACCGGTCCGACACGGCCCGGTCCACCGCGAGGTAGACCCAGCCCAGCCCGCCGTGCGCGAGGCAGCCCGCGACCTCGTACTGGCCGTGGACGAGGTCGCCCGCGCGCAGCTTGGGGACGAAGGAGTACGGGTGCCCGCACTTGGTACAGAAACCTTCCGTCCGCCCGGGCCGGTCCCCGCGGGCCCGCCCCACGGGCGCCCCGCAGTCCGAGCGCGAGCAGAACCGCTTGCGCTCCGGGACCTCCGGGTTCTCCAGCACCGCCGCCGAGGGATCCGGACGGGGCACCTCCGGTACGTTGACCAGCCCGGCTCCCAGCCGGCTGCGGCCCGACACCGAGGCGGCCGAACCCGAACTGCGCACCGACACCGACCGGGTGGACGCGGCCCCGGAGAGGGAGCGCGAGAGCCGGCCCGACACGGAGCGCCGCGAAGAAGAGGACCGCGACGACCGCGAGGAGCGGGAAGCACGCGAGGAGGAGGACGAGGAGGACCGCCCGGACCCCTGCGAGTCCCCGTGGCGTGCCGCGCTCGTCATCGCCGTCGGCACCGACACCAGCTCCTCGGCGCCCGCCGCGACGGCCCCGGCCGGCGCCAGCCCGCAGGTGTCGCAGTAGACCTCGCCGCCGCCCATGTCCTCGTACGTCCCCGGGCAGCCGGGGCGCATGC
The DNA here is from genome assembly GCF_040612195.1 of Streptomyces sp. NPDC006450. Classification (NCBI taxonomy): domain Bacteria; kingdom Bacillati; phylum Actinomycetota; class Actinomycetes; order Kitasatosporales; family Streptomycetaceae; genus Streptomyces; species Streptomyces sp. NPDC006450. The sequence goes on from NZ_JBEXPT010000034.1 coordinate 49,545, forward strand.
ACGCCGTTCCGATCAGACTCACGCGTCCCCCTCCCTCGGCCCGTCGGGCCACTCACGCACCGGTTGGTGCCTCTGCTGGTCCTGCTGGTCCTGCCGGTCCTGCTGCCGGGCGGGCAGCGCCTCGGCCGCCGCCCACTGGTAGCGGAGCACCGCCTGCTCGGCGGCCCGCAGATCGCAGGGCGCGCTCCACAGCATCCGCCGTGCGGTGTCGTACCGCTCCATCAGCAGCGGATCCTCCGCCATGCCCAGCCGGGCCACCTTCGCCTTGTAGGCGTCGAGCCGTCCGCGCAGCTCCGCCCGCACCGCCAGCGGCGCCGTCACCGCGGTCAACGATTCGCGGGCCCGTCGCAGTTCCTCACCGGCCCGCTCCTCCAAGGACTCCAGCAGCGGGGACAGCCGGTGCCACTGGGCCCGGCGCCGGTACTCGGCCGCCGCGGAGAGCTGCTCCTGCAGCGCCGTCGGCGGGCCGCTCACCGCGGGCACCTCGGACGCCGCGATCTTCGCCAGCACCTCGCCGCGGGCCACCCGGGCCTCCGCCAGGGTCCGGTCGGCCCGCGAGAGCACGTCCCGCAGGCTGATCAGCCGCTGCTCGGCGTCCTGCCGGACGGCCAGCACCGCCTCGACCTCCCGGCGTACGTCCTCCAGCGCGAGCGCGGCCCGGTCGTAGCGCCCGGTGTCCGGACGGCCGCCGCCCGGGGCGGAGCTCCCGGCCACCGCGCACCAGAACGCCAGCGGGTCCTCGATCACCCGGGCCCGCAGGTCGGCCAGCTCGGCCGTGATGGCCTCCAGGTCGTCCCCCGAGGGGTGTTCTCCCGGCCGGACCCCCACCGAGTGGGCGAGGGCGCGGGTGCGGTGCAGTTCGGCGGCGAGGAGGTCGATCCGGGCGGGCAGCGCCGACCAGACGGAGTCCGCGGCGACCACCACGTCCAGGGAGCTCGCGTACAGCTCGTTCATGCGGGACACCAGCTCGGCTAGGGAGAACCGCTCCGCGAGCGGGGCGCCCTCCACCGCGGCGCCGGAGATCAGCACCCCGGGCCCGCGCAGCCGGTCCGTCAGCTCGACCAGGTCCTCGCGGCTCGGCCAGCGGCGCCGCTCACGGATCTCCCGGGCGGCGCCCAGTGCCCCGCTGTAGGCGTCGAAGTACCGCCACAGGCGGGTGATGGCCGCGTCGGCCTCGGCCCAGCGCTCCTTGGTGACCCCGGTCAGGCCGGCACCCTCCAGGAGCCGGCGGCCGGAGTGGTCCTGGAGCGCGAGCAGCGAGGTCTCGACGGCCTCGTGCTCCGCGCCCAGCCGCGCCAGCGCCCGGTCCACACCGTCCCGGTCCATCACCGCCGGCTGCGTCCCCAAAGGATGTGCCTCCACCGATCCTGCCTCCGGTCTCGTGACATCGGGCTCAGAATCCGCCACCGGCCTCAGTCCCGGTACTTGGGAGCGGGCGGACCGCCCACGCCGGGCAGCACGGGCTCCAAGTGGGCCTTGTAGGCATTCATCCAGGGGCTGTTGTCACCGCCCGCACGGTAGTCCTCCAGCACCTTGTTGACCCGGCGCACCAGGTCGCCGGCGTCCTTGTTCATGGCCACCCCGTAGAACTCCTTGGTGAACGGGGAGCCGACCAGACTGACCGAGGGGTCCTGCGCGGCCTGGCCCGCGGCGAGGGCGTTGTCGGTGATGATGCCGTCCACCTCGCCCAACTGCAGCCGGACCAGGCAGTCGAGCTGGTTGGGCACGCTGACCGGCACCGCGCCGTAGGACTGCGCGGTCAGCGCCGCCTCCGCCGTGGAGCCGGCCGCCGTGCAGATGCGGCGGCCCTTCAGCGAGGCGTCGTAGCCGGTGATCGCCGAGCCCTTGGGCGCCAGCACCTGCTGCCCGGCCTCGAAGTACGCCGTCGAGAAGGCGACCTCCTCCAGCCGCTTGCAGTTGACGGTCATCGTGCGCACGACGATGTCGACGGTGCCGTCCTTGAGCGCGGGAATGCGCTGGCTGGTGGGGATGGCCCGGTAGATGACCTTGCCGTCCTCGCCGAGTATGTCCTTCGCTATGGCCTTGACCAGGGCGATGTCGAAGCCGTCGAGCTCCCCGGCCGGGTTGCGGTAGCCCCACTTGAAGCTGTTCTGGTCCACGCCCGCTACGAGGTGGCCCGCGGCGCGGATCCGCTGGATCGCGGAGCCGTCCAGCCCGTTGGGGCGCAGGCTCGCCTCCGGGTTCTCGCAGGTGTCCCCGGGAGTCCGCGGAGCGACGGCCGTCCTGGCGGGCTCCCGCACCAGCGAGGAGGGTGCCGTGCCGCCCGGGGCGGCCTGGGCCAGGGGCAGCAGCACGGCCGCCGCCGTCAGCGCGCAGGCCACGGCCATCGCACCGACCCCGCCCCAGCCGCGCAGCCTGCCCGTCAGCCGCCGCAGGCCGCGTACCTCCGTGCCCTCGGCGGCGCCCTCCACGGCGCCCGCGGCGGCCACCGCAGGGGCCACGGTGCCCCCGGCCCGCTCGGAGCCCTCATCCGTGCGCTTCAGCCGTCCCGGCATCGCTCTCACCTGTACTCCGAAAGCCTGCGCCCGATGCCGAGCAGGGCGGCCACCGCGCCGACGACCGCCAGGGCCGCCGTGCCTGTCAGCAAACCGTCGAGCGCCCCGAGCCCGTCCCGCGCCGCCCGGGTGAACTCACGCTGCTCGTGGGCCACGGCCGCTTCCAGCGAGGCGTCCACCGTGTCGAAGGCGGACCCCGTGGGCTCCTTGTGGTCCCCGTCCCCGATGACCTGCCCGACGGCGCCCTGGTAGTCGCCCTTCAGGTCGGTCTGGCGGGCCGCCGTGTGCAGTTCCTTCCACCGCTTCACGCCCTCCACGGCGCGGGACACCGGGGCGCGGCCGGCCGGGTCGTCGGCCAGTTTCGCCGCCGTCGCCAGGCCCGCGTCCAGGTCCTTCATGTCGTCCGAGAAGTCCACGTCGTACTTGTCGGACTTCTTGTCCTCGGCCAGTACGGCGCCGCGCGAGACCAGGGTCAGGTTCTCGTTGGCCCGTGCCTGGAGCGAGGCGATCCGCGCGTCGTTGAGCACCTTGAGCGACTCCTGCCCGTCCGTGCGGGCCTCGCTCAGCCCCGACCGGGCGACCGTGTGCCCCGCGACCAGCCACAGCAGCAGCACCAGCGCGGCGGTGGTCGCGGCGACGAGCCCGTGGTTGAAGACGCGGTTCGTACGCCGGTAGTTGCGCCGCTGGGCCCAGACCAGGGCGGCGAGCGCCAGCAGGCCCGCCCCGAGCGAGGCCAGGGGCAGCGCGCGGGCCTCGTCGTAGTCCGTGTAGAGCCGCCCGGTCTCCGCCTCGTAGAGCCGCTGCGCGGCGGGCAGCAGCTGGGTGCTCATCTGCTCGTTCGCGTACCGGAGGTAGGCGCCGCCGAGCGGCAGGCCCTGCTTGTTGGTTGCCCGGGCCTGCTCGATCAGGCCGGCGTAGCGCGGGAGCTGCTCGCTCAGCAGGGTGATCTGCTTGCGGGAGTCCTCGCCGGCCGTGGTGCTGGCGGCCGCGTTCACCAGCAGCCGGGAAGCATGGGCTATGTCCTTCTCGTACCGGCTGCGGACCTCGCGGGGCTCTTGACCGCCCGCGAGGAAACCGCTGGAGGAGGCGGTGTCGGCGTCCGCGAGGGAGCGGTAGATGCTCGCCGCGTCGGCGCTCAGAGGCTGGCTGCGGCCCACGACGTCATCGGCCGCGGTGACCCGGCCGGAGATCTCCCAGACGGCCACCGCGCCGAACAGCAGGACCAGCGCGGCCAGGGCCGCGCCGACGATCCGCAGCCGGCCGGGCTCGGTGGTGGCGGCCGCGCGCAGCCGCTCCACGCCTTCGGCCCAGGCGCTGCCGCGCCGGGGCAGCCCGTCGGGCGGCGGCGCCGGCGGCCCGGAGGGCGCCGAGACGCCGCCGGGCGCGGGCGCGCGTGATGTGATGGCCACCCTGACCTCCCCCTCGGTCCTTCGTGCTTCGCAGCAGTATGGCCTTAGTGGCGGTCGTCCACAGCACCCGGTCCGGGATCGGGCACGATCCGCCCCGATCCGTCCCCGCTCCTAGTACGCCCTACGAGCCGCGATGGTTCCGGCCCGGGCGCGGTTCAACCGAAATGGGCACGCAGCTTCCCGTAGGCCTCGGGCCCGGCCCCCAGCGCGTCCAGGCCCAGCAGGCCGGCGCCCAGCACCGGCGGGGCCGTCACCACCGAGACCCGGGCGTGCGGGGCCCGTTCGGCGAGCAGGGTCTCCACCCGGCCGTTCAGCTGCGGGTGCCGGGCGGCCAGGACGCTGCCGCCCAGCAGGACGGGAGCCGCCTCGGCCAGCAGCCCGAGCCGCATCAGCGCCACCGAGGCCAGTGCCACGACCTCCTCGGCCTGCCGCTCGATCAGGGCCGCGGCGACCGGATCACCGGCCGCGGCCACCGCGAACAGCACCGGCACCAACTCGTGCATCCGTACGGGCTCGACGGAGCCCAGGTGCACGGCCTCGACCAGCGCGTACATGGAGTCCAGGCCGAAGTGCCCGGGCAGGGCCGCCGCGAGCTCGGTGGGACCGCCGCGCCCGTCCTCGGCGCGGGCCGCCCACCACATGGCCTCGGCGGCGAGTCCGCCGCCGCCTCCCCAGTCGCCGGACAGCTGCCCGATCGCCGGGAACCGGGCCGTGCGCCCGTCGGGGAGCATGCCCACGCAGTTGATGCCCGCCCCGCACACCACCGCGACCCCGCGCGGCCCCCCGGCGTCCTCGCCGAGTCCGGCGCGCAGGATCGCGAAGGTGTCGTTGCGGACCTCGGTGGAGGTGCCCCAGCCGCGCGCGCCGATGGCCTGCGCGAGCCGGACCTCCTCCACCGGGAGGTCCGCGTTGGCCAGACAGGCCGATACATGGACGGCGTACGGGGCTCCGGCCGCGGGCCCCGGCAGCCCGGCGGCCCGGGCCGCCTCCGCGACGGCCCGCCCGAGGACGTCCACCGCCGCCACGACCCCCACCCGCGGGGGCGGGTAGGCGCCCCGGCGGCCCGGGCGGCGGGCCCGGCCCCCCCGCCCCCCACTCGCCCCCCCCGCCCGGGGGCCGCGGGGGGGGGGGGCGGCGGGCCTGTAGAAAGAACG
>NZ_JBEXPT010000035.1:0-54555 GCF_040612195.1 Streptomyces sp. NPDC006450
GCCGGCCGGACGGCAGCGCGAGCGCGCTCCCGCCGTCGGGGTCCTGGCCCGCTGTCGCCACGCCGGTGCCGGAGCCGCTGACGGCTCCCGCGCCGACAGCGGCGTCGTCGTCGAGGAACGCGTCCACACCGCGCCGGGCCCGCCGGCCGCCGGAGACCTGCCCCGGGCCGCCCGAGACCTGCCCCGGGCCGCCCTCGGTCCCGGGCTCGGACCCCGTCCCGGGCTCGGCCGGGGGAGCCTCCACCGGCTCGGGCAGCGTGACCGTCCCGGCTCCCGCGCCCAGCGGCAGCTCCAGTACGTACGCCCCGCCGGGAGCGCCCGGCACCTCCACCGTCTGCAGCACACCGCCGTGCGCCTCCACGATGCCCCGCACGATCGGCTCGTGCACCGGGTTGCCGCCCTCGTACGGGCCGCGCACCTCGATGCGTACGACGTCGCCGCGCTGCGCGGCGGCCACCACGATCGTCGAGTCCATGTACCCGCTGCCCTGGGGGGTCTTGCCCGTGGCATCCACCCCGGCGACGTCCGCGACCAGGTGCGCGAGGGCGGTCGCGATCCGCTCCGCGTCCACCTCGGCCTCGATGGTCGGGGCGTGCACGGCGAACTGCGCCCGCCCGGGGCCGATGAGCTCGACCGCGCCGTCGACACCGGCCGCGACGACCCCGTCGATCAGCACCTTCTTCTTGTCGAGCTTCTCGCCGCCCGCGTCCAGACGCTGGAAGGCGAGCACGTTGTCGACCAGCGTGGTCATCCGGGAGTACCCGGCGGCCAGGTGGTGCAGGAGCTGGTTGGCCTCGGGCCACAGCTGTCCCGCGTCGTCGGCGGCCAGCGTGGCCAGCTCCCCGCGCAGCTCCTCCAGCGGTCCGCGCAGGGAGTCGCCGAGGACGGACAGCAGCTGGGCGTGGCGCGCGGCCAGCGCGTCGTAGGAGCGCCGGTCGGTGAAGGTCATGACGGCGCCGACGAGCTGCTCCCCGTCCCGTACGGGAGAGGTGGTCAGGTCCACGGCGACGGGCTGCCCGGCCTTGTTCCACAGCACCTGGCCGCGGACCCGGTGCTTGCGTCCGCTGCGCAGCGTGTCGGCGAGCGGGGACTCCTCGAAGGGGAACGGCGAACCGTCGGCGCGCGAGTGCTGGACCAGCCCGTGCAGTTCGCGGTTGCCGAGGTCGGTGGCGCGGTAGCCGAGGATCTGGGCGGCGGCCGGATTGACCAGCACCACCCTGCCGTCGGTGTCCGTGCCGACGACGCCCTCGGCGGCGGCGCGCAGGATCATCTCGGTCTGGCGCTGCGAGCGGGCCAGCTCGGCCTCGGTGTCCACCGTCTGTGAGAGGTCCCGCACGACGAGCATCAGCAGCTCGTCGCCGGTGTACGAGGGCTGCGGCTCGCGGTAGGCGTCACGGCCGTCGAGATGGGCCGCGGTGACCTCGACGGGGAACTCGCTGCCGTCGGTGCGGCGCGCCACCATCCGTTTCGGGCGGGCGCGGCCGCCCTCGTCCTCGCCGGGCCGGCGCATGGAGCCGGGGATCAGCTTGGAGTCGAACTCGGGCAGGAGGTCGAGCACGCCCCGGCCGACGAGACCGGTACCTGGGCTCTCCATGACCTCCAGGGCGATCGAATTCGCGTTGACGACCGTGCCGTTGGCGTTGACGAGCAACAGCGCGTCCGGAAGAGCGTCGAGTATTGCTGCGAGGCGAGCAGCGCCTCGGGATGGCCTGCTGCTCACGACGAGCTTCCTCCCTGACCACAACTACCGGCATGTCACGGGAGGAGTCTAAGCGCACGGGCTCCCGATGAGGGGGCGGATGCCCGGCGCATAACGCCCGACCGGCGCATCCTCCCAGGTCAGGAACGCCCACGCGGAAGCACAGGTTCCAAGTCGTTCCACCGGCGGATCTCGCACCCGTTCGTCCGGCGGAACCGGGAGTCCACCCTGTTGCCATGCCACGTTCCGGTGATCCGGGCGGTGGCGCGGCCGCCGTCCTGCATGGTGCACAGCTGGTTCTTGGGCTCGGGGGCGAAGGGGTCCTTCCCCTCGCGCGCGAGGGCTTCGAGGCGGGCGCAGGCGTCCTCGGCCCGGGGGTGGTTGCCGCCGGGCGGATCGCACTCCAGTCGGTACTCGCCATCGGCGAGCGGGTTGCCCGTGTCGTCGACGACGATGGTGAGCCGGTCGGGGGCGGCCAGCAGCCGGCTCAGGGGCGGCAGCGGGGGCAGGGGGCCCGCCGCCCCTGTGGCCAGAGCGGAGGCGACGGCGAAAGCGGCGAGACGCAGCATGGGGAACTCCAGGTCGTCCGTACGTCGTACGACAGACCAACGACGAGCCGGCTCCGACGTTCCGCACGCGGGGGTGCTTAAGGCTTTGCTCTGCGGGCCGCCCTCCTTGTACCGTGGGAGCGGATTGGTGACGGGCCCCTGGCCTGTGTCATCATCTGCACGCACCTTCGTACGCGGGGGTGTGCTGGAGGCGTCGCCTAGTCCGGTCTATGGCGCCGCACTGCTAATGCGGTTTGGGGCTTACCCCCCATCGAGGGTTCAAATCCCTCCGCCTCCGCACTTCACGAAGCCCCGGTCCTTGCGGACCGGGGCTTCGGTGCGTTCGGGGTGCGGGAGATGGCGGGATCTGCCCGCACGGACGCGCGCCGGGGACGCCCCGGCACCCAACCGGATGATCTTCTTCCGAGTCATTTCCGCAGGTCAGAGCAGGTGGGGCTAATGGATTTCGCGTCCCGGCGAGGTCCATGTATTGTTGTTCTCGCAAGGCCAACGGGGCGCAAAACCCCGGCCCGCCAAGCACTCGTAGCTTAACGGATAGAGCATCTGACTACGGATCAGAAGGTTGCAGGTTCGAATCCTGCCGAGTGCACAGCCCAAGAGGCCCCCCGGTTCACCGGGGGGCCTCTTGCGTTGTCCTCCTCCTTGCCTTCCTCGTCGTCCTCTCCTTCTCCTCCTCAGTGATGAGCCCTGGCTCCGGGGAGTCACGGGGTGGGATGGCTCTGCCGGGGGACGCGGGGTGACGCACGGCCCGGATACGGTTTCTTGGAGATCGACTCACTGGGAAACGTCACCGGGAAAGCAGGGGGAGCTCACATGGGACTGTTCGGGAACGCGCACGCCGTGGATCCGGCGTCGGCGCACCGCGAGTACGCGCGGCTGCTGGGGCAGGGGGAGCAGGTGCACGCCGCGTATCTGCTGATCCGCGACACGATCCTGTTCACCGACCGGCGGCTCGTGCTCATCGACAAGCAGGGGCTCACGGGGAAGAAGGTCGAGTACCACTCGATCCCGTACCGGAGCATCACGCACTTCTCCGTGGAGACCGCGGGCCATTTCGACCTGGACGCGGAGCTGAAGATATGGCTCTCCGGTACCTCGGCGCCGATAGCGAAGACCTTCACGAAGGGCGTCGACATCTATGAGGTCCAGGCGATCCTGACTCAGTTCGTCGCTCGGTAGGCGAGCCGGGGGAGGGCGGGGACGGCCGAACGCTGTTCGGTCGCGGGGGGTGACGGCAGGGTCCGGTAGCGTCTCCGCGAGGGTGTGCAGGGACGTAGGAGGTAGTTCGGTGGACGACATCGACCGGGCGCTGATCCAGCGCCTCCAGGAGGACGCGGGCCAGCCGTACGCGGCGCTGGCCGCGGCGGTCGGGCTCTCCGCGGGCGCCACTCACGAGCGCGTACGCAAGCTGCGCGAGCGGGGGGTCATCCGGCGGACCACGGTCGAGGTGGATCCGGCGGCCGTCGGCAGCGGGGTGCTGGCCTACGTGATGGTCGACTCCACGGCCTGGATGGGCGACTCGCGGGCCGCCTTCGAGGCCATCGCGGAGATCCAGGAGGCGCACATCATCGCCGGGAGCGCCTCGGTCATGGTCAAGGTCCGCACGGCCACCACCGAGCAGCTGCAGGACGTCCTGCGCCGCCTCTACGCCATCGACGGTGTCAGCGGGACGCAGGCCACCGTCGTCCTGGAGACCTTCTTCGAGCGACCGCTCCCCCTGTGACCTGGTGGTGCACCGGCCTCCGGTGGAACGACGGCCGGCCCGCCATGGGCTGGTACGGGCGGGGACCGGGACAAGGAGAGCGCACGAGCCTCCTCGCGTACGGGCAGCCGCTCGCCTTCGCCGCCCGGGGAGAGCGCCACTGCCTCGGCATCCGGCGGGCCGGACGGCGGACGCCGTGCCCGACGGAGCGGACCGTGCCCGGCCGGGCGGGGAACGCCCAGTGCCCCGAGTGCGCCGGCCTGGACCGTTCCTTCTCGGTCGCGGCCGACACCAACGCCGGTGATCCGCGTACCTACCGGGTGTACCTCGCCTGGTTCGGGGCCGGGCTGGTCAAGGTGGGGATCACCGCCGAGGAGCGCGGGTCCGTCCGGCTGCTGGAGCAAGGGGCGGTGGCCTGGGCCTGGCTGGGGCGCGGACCGCTGATGGCGACCCGCCGGACCGAGGAGCTGCTGCGGGCCGCGCTCGGAGTGCCGGACCGGATCGCCTATGCCCGCAAGCGGTCCGTGCGGGGAGAGGCAGCGCCGGGACCCGAGCGGGCGGCGGAGGTCGCGGCCCTGCACGCCCGGGCAACCGCGCTGGAGGGGTGGCCGGAGTCGCTGGAGAGGCTGGAGTGCGAGGTGACCGACCACGCAGGGGCGTTCGGGCTCGACGCCCTGCCCGCCCCTGCCCGGGTGATCACCGAGATGGTGCCCGGCGGGGTCGTCGCCGGGCGGCTCGTCGGGGCGGCCGGGCCCGATCTGCACTTCGCCGACGGGCTGGTGGTGGACACCCGGCTGCTCGCGGGGTGGGAGCTGGTGGCGCCCGGGGAGGGCGATGCCGCCGAGGTGCCCGTCGCAGGGATCCCGGGCAGCGGGCGGGACATCGCCGCCGCGCAGGACGGGCTGTTCTGACCCGACCCGGTGAGGGGGGCAAGGTCAAAACTTGGATCCCTTTGGCCGTCCGGGCCGTTTTCCGGTGGACATGCCAGGCACCGGCCGCAGAGGGTGGTGGACATGACCATCCAGCCCGTACAGGCCTTCGAACCGCCCTATGTGATCAGTGTGTTCACCAGCGTCCGGACCCCCGAGGACAGTGGATACCCCGAGACGCTCGCCCGGATGACCGAGCTCGTCAGCGGCAACCCGGGTTTCCTCGGCTACGAGTCCGCACGGACGCCCGGTGGGCTCGGCATCACCGTGGCCTACTTCCGCGACCACGAGTCCCTCGCCCTCTGGCGCCAGGAGATGGAGCACCAGGCGGCGATGAAGCAGGGCCGCGCCGACTGGTACGAGAGCTACACGCTGCACATCGCGACGGTCGAGCGGAGCCACGGCTTTGTCCGTGAAGACGGCTGAGGCCGTCCGGGCGTTCCGGGAACGGCTCGGGGTGCCCGGGCTGGTCGACGTACACACGCACTTCATGCCCGAGCGGGTCCTGGACAAGGTGTGGGACTACTTCGACGCGGTCGGCCCGCTGACGGGCGTCGAATGGCCCATCACCTACCGGCACGAGGAAGAGCAGCGGGTCGCGCTGCTCCGGGAGTTCGGAGTCCGGGCCTTCACCGCCATGCTCTACCCGCACAAGCCGGCCATGGCCGCCTGGCTCAACTCCTGGTCCGCCGATTTCGCCGCCCGCACCCCCGACTGCCTGCACACCGCGACCTTCTTCCCGGAGGACGGGGTGCGGGAGTACGTCGGCCAGGCCGTCGCGGCGGGGGCCCGGGTGTTCAAGGCCCATCTCCAGGTGGGCGGGTACGACCCCACCGACGACCGGCTCGACCCGGTCTGGGGGCTCCTCGCAGAGGCCGGGATCCCGACGGTCGTGCACTGCGGTTCGGGGCCCGTCCCGGGGAAGCACACCGGCCCCGAGCCGATCGCCCGACTGCTGGCCCGCCACCCCCGGCTGCCGCTGATCGTCGCGCACATGGGGATGCCGGAGTACGCGGACTTCCTCGACCTCGCCGACCGGTACTCCGAGGTCCGCCTCGACACCACCATGGCCTTCACCGACTTCTCGGAGCAGTTCAGCGGCTTCCCGCCGCAGGACCGGGGCCGGCTCGCCGACCTCGGCGACCGGATCCTGCTGGGCACCGACTTCCCGAACATCCCCTACCCCTACGAGCACCAGCTCGAGGCCCTCGAACGGCTCGGCCTCGGCGACGCCTGGCTGCGCGCCGTCTGCCACGACAACGGAGCCCGGCTCTTCCACCTGGCCTGAGGGGCGGGTGGGGTTTCTCAGGGAATTCACAGGTTCAGGCAAGAGCGCTCTCACGGGCGGCGGCCAGCGTGTACGCATGACTGCGACGACCACTTCCCACGCGTCCACGTCCACCGGCAACCACACGGCCCTCGTCAGGCCCGACGGCAGCCCGTGCCGGGTCCTCGTCGTGGACGACGAGGCCGCCCTCTCCGAGCTGCTCTCGATGGCCCTGCGCTACGAGGGCTGCGAGGTCCGCAGCGCGGGCGACGGTGCGGGCGCGGTGCGCGCGGCGCGGGAGTTCCGGCCCGACGTCGTCCTGCTCGACATCATGCTCCCCGACATGGACGGGCTGGCCGTCCTGGGCCGCCTGCGGCGCGAGCTCCCGCACGTCCCGGTGCTGTTCCTGACCGCGAAGGACTCGGTCGAGGACCGCATCGCGGGTCTGACGGCGGGCGGCGACGACTACGTCACCAAGCCCTTCAGCCTGGAGGAGGTCGTCGCCCGGCTGCGCGGCCTGGTCCGGCGCTCCGGCGCGGCGCAGGCCGCGCGCGGCGGCTCGGTGCTGGAGGTCGGCGACCTGCGGCTCGACGAGGACAGCCACGAGGTGACCCGGAGCGGTCAGGACGTCCACCTGACCGCGACCGAGTTCGAGCTGCTGCGCTACCTGATGCGCAACCCGCGCCGGGTGCTGAGCAAGGCGCAGATCCTGGACCGCGTGTGGTCGTACGACTTCGGCGGTCAGGCCAACGTCGTCGAGCTGTACATCTCCTACCTGCGGCGCAAGCTGGAGAGCGGAACCGGCCTCCCGCCGATGATCCACACCCGCCGCGGCGCCGGCTACCTGATCAAGCCGGCCGACTAGTGGCGGCCGGTGAGCCCCGGCCGGCCGGCCGTGTGCGCAAGGCGGCCGAACCGCGAGCCGGGGACGTCACCGCACCCGCGCGCTCCCGCCGTCCCCGCAAACCGGGCCGCCCCGGGCGTCCCGCCGGCCCCCGGCGTCCCCGCCGGAGCCGGCGGCCCTGGTCGCTGCGGACCCGGCTCGTCGTCTCGGCGGTGGCCCTCATCGCCGTCGTCGGCGCGGCCATCGGCACCGTCACCACCGTCGCGCTGCGCTCGTACCTGGTCGACAAGGTCGACGAACAGCTGAGTTTCTCCGTCGAGATGGTGAGCCGCCCCAACGCACCGGGCAAACCCGTCCGGGAGAACAACCTCGGCGTCGTCCTGGGACCCGGATCCCCGTTGGGCGCCACCGGGATCCGGCTCGACGCCGCGGGGAAGGTCGTCGACAGCGTCCGCAGCGAGCGCGGCGCCGCCGCCGTCGGCGGCTCCGCGTCCGGTGGGCACCCGCCCCTCACCACGGAGCAGGCAGCCGCCCTTGCCGGGGCCGCCCGCAAGCAGGCCGGCGGCCGTCCCGGCAGCCCCGTCGAGCTGCACCTGCCCGGCCTCGGCGGTTACCGGGTGCTCACTTCGCCCGACGGCAGCATCGTGCTCGGATTCCCGCTCACCGAGGTCGACTCCACCGTGCACACCCTGATCGCGGTGGAGGTCTTCGTCACCCTCGCCGGGCTGATCGCGGCCTCCCTCGCCGGACAGGCCCTGGTCGGTGTCGCCCTGCGCCCGCTGCGCAGGGTCGCGGCCACCGCCACCCGGGTCTCCGAACTCACCCTGCACAGCGGCGAGCCCGCCCTCCACGAGCGGGTCCCCGACGCAGAGGCCGACCCCCGTACCGAGGTCGGGCAGGTCGGCGCCGCCCTCAACCGGATGCTGGGCCACGTCTCCTCGGCCCTGACCGCACGCCAGCAGAGCGAGACCCGGGTCCGCCAGTTCGTCGCCGACGCCAGCCACGAGCTGCGCACCCCGCTCGCCTCGATCCGCGGCTACGCCGAACTGACCCGCCGGGGCCGCGAGGAGCCGGGCCCCGACACCCGGCACGCCCTGGGCCGCATCGAGTCCGAGGCCACCCGGATGACCGGGCTGGTGGAGGACCTGCTGCTGCTGGCCCGGCTCGATGCCGGCCGCCCGTTGTCCACCTGCGACACCGATCTGGCCCCGCTGGTCGTGGACGCCGTCAGCGACGCCCGGGCCGCCGGCCAGGGCCACCACTGGCGCCTGGAACTCCCCGAGGAGCCGGCGCCCGTCCACGCCGACCCGGCCCGGATCCAGCAGGTGCTGGTGAACCTGCTGGCCAACGCCCGGACCCACACCCCGCCCGGCACCACCGTCACCGCGCGTGTTTCACGTGAAACATCCGCCGTCCGGCTCCGGATCGAGGACGACGGCCCCGGCATCCCGCCCGAACTGCTGCCCCACGTCTTCGAGCGCTTCGCCCGCGGCGACGCCTCCCGCTCGCGCTCGGCGGGCTCCACCGGCCTCGGCCTGGCCATCGTCGCGGCCGTGGTCTCGGCCCACGGCGGCAGCGTCGGCGTCCGCAGTGCCCCCGGCCACACCTCCTTCGAGGTCCTGCTCCCCCTGTCCGACCCGGAGATCCCCGCCGTCCCCGCCACCCTCCCGGCCCGCACCCCCAAGGCCCTCCCGGCCCGCACCCCCAAGGCCCTCCCGGCCCGCACCGCCAAGGCCCCCGCGGCCCGCACCGCCAAGGCCCCCGCCGCGCAGCCGAACTCACAGACGGGCCACAGGGTCAGCACACAGCGGTGACAGCCCGGCCCCGGAGGCTCGGGGCATGCCTACCGACACCTCTCCCGGAGCGCTCCCGGTACGGGCGCCCCTCGCGCCCGTACCGGGAGAGCCCGTCCTCGACGTGGTGATCCCGGTCTTCAACGAGGAGACGGACCTCGGCCCCTGCGTGCGCAGGCTGCACGAGCACCTCACCCGGACCTTCCCGTACCCCTTCCGCATCACCATCGCCGACAACGCGAGCACCGACCGCACCCCCGAGGTCGCGGCCGCCCTCGCCGCCTCCGTGGCCGGGGTACGCAGCACCCGGCTGGAGCAGAAGGGCCGCGGCCGGGCCCTGCGCACGGTGTGGGGGGAGTCGGACGCGCCCGTCCTGGCGTACATGGACGTGGACCTCTCCACCGACCTCAACGCCCTGCTGCCACTGGTCGCCCCACTGATCTCCGGCCACTCCGACCTCGCCATCGGCACCCGCCTGGCCCGCTCCTCGCGGGTGGTCCGGGGAGCGAAGCGGGAGTTCATCTCCCGCGCCTACAACCTGCTCCTGCGCTCCTCGCTCTCCGCCCGCTTCAGCGACGCCCAGTGCGGCTTCAAGGCGATCCGCCGCGAGGTCGCGACGCGGCTGCTGCCGCTCGTGGAGGACTCCGGCTGGTTCTTCGACACCGAGCTGCTGGTCCTCGCCGAGCGGGCCGGGCTACGGATCCACGAGGTCCCGGTGGACTGGGTCGACGACCCCGATTCCACCGTTCACATCGCCCGCACCGCCGCGGAGGACCTCAAGGGCGTCTGGCGGGTGGGCAGGGCGCTGGCCGTCGGCGCGCTCCCGCTGGACCGGCTCGCGCGCCCCTTCGGAGACGACCCGCGCGACCGCACCGCCCTGCCCGGGGTACCCCGCGGGCTGGCCCGCCAGCTGCTGGGCTTCTGCGTGGTCGGAGCCCTGTCCACCCTCCTCTACCTGCTCCTCTACACCGCGGTCCGGACCGCCGCCGGCCCCCAGCTCGCCAACGCCACCGCGCTGCTGCTCTCCGCCGTCGCCAACACCGCCGCGAACCGCCGGCTCACCTTCGGCGTCCGCGGCCGGGCCCGCGCCGTGCGCCACCAGGCCCAGGGGCTCGTGGTGTTCGCCATCGGACTGGCCCTGACCAGCGGATCGCTCGCCGCCCTCGGGGCTGCCAACGCCAAGCCGGGGCACAGCACCGAGCTGGCCGTCCTGGTCACCGCCAACCTCGCCGCCACCGTGCTGCGGTTCCTGCTCTTCCGCGCCTGGGTCTTCCCCGAACGGCGCACCACTCCCGCGAAGGACCACTCCTGATGACCACGGCAGCGCTACCGCTCCACCCGCCCTCCCCGGCCGCCCCGTCCCACAGGGCGGCCCAGGCACACGCCGCGCGGCCCGGCTGGGAACGCCCGGCCCTCCTCGGGCTGCTCCTCGCCACCGCCGTCCTGCTGCTGTGGGACCTCGGGGCCTCGGGCTACGCCAACTCCTTCTACTCCGCCGCGGTCCAGGCGGGCAGCGAGAGCTGGAAGGCCTTCTTCTTCGGCTCCTCCGATGCCGGGAACTCCATCACCGTCGACAAGCCCCCGGCCGCGCTGTGGCCGATGATGCTGTCCGTCCGGCTCTTCGGGCTCGGTGCCTGGCAGGTCCTGGTCCCGCAGGCCCTCATGGGCGTGGGGACGACCGCCGTGCTCTACGCCTCGGTGCGCCGGCAGTTCGGCCCGGTGGCAGCCCTGATCAGCGGATCCGTCTTCGCGCTCACGCCCGTGGCCGCGCTGATGTTCCGCTTCAACAACCCCGACGCACTGCTGACCCTGCTGATGACCGTCACCGTGTACTGCGTGCTCCGGGCCCTCGACGGGGCGCACACCACGTGGCTCGTCTGGGCCGGGATCGCGGTGGGCTTCGCCTTCCTGACCAAGACTCTCCAGGCCTTCGTCATCCTGCCGCCCCTCGCCCTGCTGTACGCGGTCTGCGCGCCGACACGGCTGCGCCGGCGCCTGGGACAACTGCTGCTCTCGGGGCTCGCGATGGTGCTGGCCGGCGGCTGGTGGGTGGCGGTCGTCGAACTGTGGCCCGCCTCCTCCCGCCCGTACATCGGGGGCTCGCAGACCAACTCCTTCCTGGAACTGACCCTCGGCTACAACGGCCTCGGCCGGATCAACGGCGAGGAGACCGGCAGCGTCGGCGGCGGGGGCCGCGCGGCCGCCGAGGGCATGGCCGGCGGCCCCGGTGGCGGTGGTGGCGGCGGGATGAGCTGGGGGGAGACCGGCATCGACCGGCTGTTCTCCTCCAACATCGGCGGTCAGATCGGCTGGCTGCTGCCCGCCGCGCTGGTCCTGCTCGTCGCGGGGCTCGTGGTCACCTGGCGGGCCCGCCGGGCCACCGACTCGCTGGAGGGCATGGCCCGCGCGGCCTTCCTCGCCTGGGGCGGGGCGCTGCTGATCACCGCGGTGGTCTTCAGCTTCATGCAGGGCATCTTCCACGAGTACTACACCGTCGCCCTGGCCCCCTACATCGCCGCCCTGGTCGGCATGGGTCTCGCCGTCCTGTGGGAGGAGCGGGGCAGCCGGGCCGCCTCCCTCACGCTCTCGGGGACCCTCGCTCTCTCGTCGTACTGGGCCTTCGTGTTGCTCGGTCGCTCCGCGGAGTACGTGCCGTGGTTGCGCTGGTCGGTCCTCACTGTCGGACTCGGCACGGCCCTGCTGCTGCCGTTCGCCGCGCGGCTGGGCCGCCGGACCGCACTCGGCGTGGCGGCAGTCGGCTTGGGCGTGGCCCTGGCCGGACCCCTCGCCTACTGCCTGACCACCGTGACCACCCCGCACACGGGCTCGATCGTCACCGCGGGCCCCGCGGTCGCGGGCGGCCGCGGCGGCCCCGGCGGCGGGATGCGCGGCTTCGAGATGCCGGGCGGCGGCGGGATGCCCGACGGCGGAGCCGCACCGCAGGGCATGCCCCCGGGCGGAACCGCGCAAGGCGGCCAGGCTCCCGGCGGCCAGCTCCCCGGTAGCCAGGCCCCCGGCGGCAACCAGTCCGCCGATGGCGGCCGGAGCACCCGCCCGGGCGGCGGCCCGGGCGGAACCACCGGCGGCGGCCCGGGCGGCGGCGGCATGGGTGGAGGCGGCATGGGCGGAGGCGGCATGGGAGGCCTGCTCGGCGGGACGAGGACCAGCGCCGAGGCCACGGCCGCACTGCGCGCCGACGCCGACCGGTACACGTGGGCCGCGGCCGCCATCGGCTCGCAGAACGCCGCGAGTTACCAGCTGGCTTCGCAGCAGCCGGTGATGGCCCTCGGCGGCTTCAACGGCAGCGACCCCTCGCCGACCCTGGAGCAGTTCAAGGAGTACGTGAGCGCCGGGAGGATCCACTACTTCATCGGCCAGAGCAGCGCGGGAGCCGGTGGTGCCGCAGCCGCCGGCGAAGCGGGCGGCGCCGCCGGGACGGGCACCGCTGCCCGGGGCGGGGGCGGCCCCGGCGGGGGCGTGAGCAGTTCCGTCGAGACCTGGGTCAAGGCCAACTTCAAGGCCTCCACCATCGGCGGAGCCACCTTCTACGACCTCACCGCGCCCACGTCACAGGCGTCCACGACGTCCTGAAACCCGCCGCATCCCCGAGTCCGCCCCCCTGGCACCACGGGGGCGGACCGGGCCTTGCGGACGGGTCCCGTGCGCGTGAGGAGGGTGCCTCCGTGGTCACGCCGGCGGACCCCGGTACGGCCCGGACCTGCGTCCGGCCGGCCGTTCGGGCGGCCGCTCCCGCCCGGCGGCGCAGCGAGGCCCCCGCCGGACCCGACCGGGAGCGGATCACGGCTGCGGCCGTGCGGCTGCTGGACACCGAGGGACTGGCCCGGTTCTCCACGAGGCGGCTCGCCGCCGGGCTCGGGTTCCTCCACGGCTGGCGGAGGCACGGTCCGGCGGCTGCCCGACGGGGAGTTCCGCCTCGCGCTCGACGTCCTGATCGCCGGCATCCGTGCGCACCCCGGTCGCTCGGCGGGGGCACCGCACCGGCCGCCTCCGCCGCCTCCGCCGTGTCCGCCGCCCCCGCAGCTCCGTAGACCGCCCGGCTACTCCGCCGAGGCTGCGGTCGGCTGGTCGGCCGCCGGCTTCGACTTCAGGGCGACCTCCTTGATGAACACCATCAGCACCAGCGCGAGCAGCGCGGTGGGAGCGGCGTAGAGGAAGACGTCGCCGACGCCGTGCCCGTACGCGGACTCGACGACCGTGCGGAAGGGCCCGGGCAGCTTGTCGAGGTCGGGGATCCCGCCCCCGCCGGTGCCGCCGTGGCCCATGGCCGCCGGCTTCGGGCCGAGCGCGGCGAGGCCGTCCTGGACGTAGTGGGTGACCCGGTGGGCCATGACCGCGCCGAGGGCGGAGACGCCCATCGCGCCGCCGAGCGAGCGGAAGAAGGTGACGACCGAGCTGGCGGCGCCGAGGTCCTCGGGGGCCACCTGGTTCTGGGAGGCGAGGACCAGGTTCTGCATCGTCATGCCGAGGCCGAGGCCGGTCAGCGCCATGAAGATCGCGATGTGCCAGTACGGGGTGTCGTACCGCAGGGTGCCGAGCAGGCCGAGTCCGGCCGTCAGGAGCACACCGCCGGAGACCAGCCAGGCCTTCCACTTGCCGGTCTTGGTGATCACCTGACCGGAAAGGGTGGAGGAGACGAAGAGTCCGCCGATCATCGGAATCGTGAGGATTCCGGACATCGTGGGGGACTCGCCGCGGGCCAACTGGAAGAACTGGCTGAAAAACACGGTGCCCGAGAACATCGCGATGCCGACGAAGAGCGAGGCCGCCGAGGCGAGGCTGATGGTCTTGTTGCGGAAGAGACGCAGCGGAATGATCGGGTCGCTGGCCCGGGACTCTACGAGGACGAAGAGCAGGCCGAGGGCGAGCGCGCCGCCCGTCATCGTCCAGGTCTCCCAGGAGATCCAGTCGTACGAGCTGCCGGCCTGGGTCACCCAGATCAACAGGAGGGAGACGGCGCCGCTGATCAGGAAGGCACCGAGCCAGTCGACCTTGACGTCGCGGCGGACGACGGGCAGGTGCAGGGTGCGCTGGAGCACGATCAGGGCGATGACGGCGAACGGGACGCCGACGTAGAAGCACCAGCGCCAGCCGAGCCAGCTCGTGTCGGTGATGACCCCGCCGAGCAGCGGGCCGCCGACGGTGGCGACGGCGAAGACCGCGCCGAGGTAGCCGCTGTACCGGCCGCGCTCGCGCGGGGAGATCATCGCGGCCATCACGATCTGGGCGAGGGCGGAGAGCCCGCCGACGCCGATGCCCTGGACCACGCGGCAGGCGATGAGCATGCCGGTGTTCTGGGACATGCCCGCGACCATCGAGCCGACGACGTAGATCACCAGGGATATCTGGACCAGCAGCTTCTTGCTGAAGAGGTCGGAGAGCTTGCCCCACAGCGGGGTCGCCGCCGTCATGGAGAGCAGGGCGGCCGTGACCACCCAGGTGTACGAGGACTGGGTGCCGCCGAGGTCGCCGATGATCTGGGGCAGGGCGTTGGAGACGATCGTGGAGGACAGGATCGCCACGAACATGCCGAGCATCAGCCCGGAGAGCGCCTTCATGATCTGCGGGTGGGTCATGGGCGAGCTGTCGGACGTGGTCTCCGGCAGGCCGCCTCCCCGCACACCGGTGGGTGTGGTCGTAGCCATGTGGTTCCTTCGGTCTAGCTGTCTGGATGCGTGAAGCTCGACCGGAGTCGGGCCAGCAGGGTGTTGAGGTGGTCGATGTCCGCGTCGGACCAGTCGGCCAGGGCCTTCTCCAGCGCGTGGGTGTGGCGGGTGCCGAGCTCGGTGAGGAGCGCGCGGCCGGCCGGGGTCGGGCGCAGGATCCGGCAGCGGGCGTCGCCGGGGTCGGTGTCGCGGGTGATCCAGCCGCGGTCGGCGGTGTGCGCGACGTGCCGGCTGGTCACGGAGATGTCGATGGCCAGGTACTCGGCGAGGCGGCTGAGCCGCATCTCGCCGTGCCGGTCGAGCACCGTGAGCACGGCCGCCGAACCGGGAGGGCAGTCGGGGGGCAGGAGCCGGGCGAGGTCGCGCTTGACGGCGCCGATGCCGGTGAGCTGGCGGGCCAGTTCGGCGTACCGCGCGGCCGGCGTGGTGGCTTCGGACTGTGCGGCGGCGCCGTGCGCAGCCACGGGCGATTCGGTCACCGGGACCCCCCTCCGAATGTCGTTGCTTCAGGCAACCATAAGAGCAGATGGTTGTTACAGGCAAACGAATACGGGGGCTGGGCGGTAAAGGAATCGGAAAACCGGCTAGGGTCCTGCGCATGGCTGCGAATCACGACTCGAACCACAACTCACCGGCTCCCGAGGGTGACTACGACCCCGCGGGCAGCACCCAGATGTTCCGGGCCTTCGTCGAGGAGCCGGTACCGGCCCCCGCCGTGCCCGGATCGCGCATGCAGAACCGTTCCGCGCGCAAGTCGGGACCGGGCGCCGGCCTGTGGATCGGCGTAGGCATCGCCGCGGTGGTCCTGATCGCCGTGGTGGCCTGGCTCGCGCTCTGAGAGCCGGCCGCCGGGCTCAGTTCCAGGTGGCCGTGACCTTCTGGGTCTCCACCCGCATGCCCAGGGGGACGCGCCAGGCTTCGACGCAGATCCGGTAGGTCTGCGTCTTCGTCGTGCCGCCCGCGATCGGGGCGGGCAGCGGCTGGGTCGAGTTGATGGTGGCCCAGTCGACGCCCAGTGCGCCGATGATGTGCGTCGCGAAGCTGACCGTGCCCGAACGGGCCGCGGTGCCGCCGGTGTTGGTGAAGGACACCGTGACCTGCTCGCACCAGCGTTCCGCCGTGGCGGTACGGGTGGGCGCGCCGATGCTCAGCTTCGCCGGCGTGGCCGGAGGCTGTGCCGGCCCGCTCGGGCGGGGCTTCGGCGGCGGGCTCGACGGAGTGCCGGGCGTACCGCCCGGGGCGGTGGGAGGCCTGGTGCCGGGTGCGGTGCCGGGCGGGTTCCCGGTGCCGCCAGGAGTGCTGGGCGTGCCTCCGCCCGGGGTGGAGTCGCCGGGGGGCCGGGACCCCGGAGCGCCGGGCTGCGTACCGCCCGGGACCTCGCCGGGGACCCCACCCGGAGTGGCGCCCGCGGCGCCGGCCGGCGGGATGTCCGCCGAGGCGCTGCCCGAGGGGCCGCCGGCGGCTGAGGTTCCGGGTGCCGCCTGCGGGAGCGACTGGAACTCGACCCGGGCCTTGGGGGCGACGTTCTCCCCGACGCCCCGCTCCGGGCCCGGAGCGGCCGCGCCCACGGCCACGTAGCCCTCGCGCGCCGGGCCTCCGCAGCCTGCCAGGGTGGCGGCGGCCGTGGCGCACAGGACGAGGACGGCGGCTGGCCGGGATACCTTTCGCATCCCGGCAGTTTTCCTGACGTGCCGTCAATTGGGAAGCGGATGCGGTGGATTGCCCGCACGCACCCGCACCCGGCGACCGCGGGGGCTACTCGCCGATCAGGCCGACGCGGAGCTGCGCGAGCGTGCGCGTGAGCAGCCGGGAGACGTGCATCTGGGAGATGCCGACCTCCTCGCCGATCTGCGACTGGGTCATGTTCGCGAAGAACCGCAGCATGATGATCTGACGTTCCCGGGGCGGAAGCTTGGCCAGCAGCGGCTTCAGCGACTCGCGGTATTCGACGCCCTCCAGCGCGGTGTCCTCGTACCCGAGCCGGTCCGCGAGCGAGCCCTCGCCGCCCTCGTCCTCGGGGGAGGGCGAGTCGAGGGAGGAGGCGGTGTACGCGTTGCCCACGGCGAGGCCGTCGACGACGTCCTCCTCCGAGACCCCGAGCACGGCCGCCAGCTCCGGCACGGTCGGCGAGCGGTCGAGCTTCTGAGCGAGCTCGTCGCTGGCCTTGGTGAGGGCGAGGCGCAGCTCCTGGAGCCGGCGCGGGACGCGCACGGACCAGGATGTGTCCCGGAAGAACCGTTTGATCTCACCGACGACCGTCGGCATGGCGAAGGTCGGGAACTCCACCCCGCGCTCGCAGTCGAACCGGTCGATCGCCTTGATCAGCCCGATCGTGCCGACCTGGACGATGTCCTCCATCGGCTCGTTGCGGCTGCGGAAGCGGGCCGCGGCGTAGCGCACGAGGGGGAGGTTCAGCTCGATCAGGGTGTCGCGTACGTACGTCCGCTCGGGACTGTCCGCGTCGAGGCCGGCGAGCCGGTGGAAGAGGGAGCGGGAGAGGGTGCGGGTGTCGATCCGGGTGTCGATGGCTTCCGAGCGGTGGGACACTGCCGGCACTTCACGCTGCTTGACGAGCGTGAGCACCTGTGAGCTGCCCTGGTCTACGGACATGCCACCCCCTTGAGGTCGCGGACGGTCGCGCTTCATCTGCGCGCCCGTCGGAGGAACGCAGCCTCCACCTGAATACCGGAGGCGGGGCTGCGGCAAACGCGGTTCCAGCAGAATGTCACATGTCGGCAACACGCTGTAGCGCCATGTCGACAAGTATCTCCAGCGACAGAACGCGTTAGGCCTGCTCTAGGGCGGGAATCTGCCGCTCTGTCAGGAATCGCGGAGAATGATCTCCACTCGATCCGGCTAGGCCTCGATCCTGTTTGCGGATCGCAGTCGAGCGAAGCTCCGGGCGAGGAGTCGGGAGACGTGCATCTGGGAGACGCCGAGCTCGGCGCTGATCTGCGACTGGGTCAGATTGTTGTAGTACCGCAGAAGGAGGATCCGCTGCTCGCGCTCGGGCAGTTGTACGAGGAGGTGGCGGACCAGGTCGCGGTGTTCCACGCCGGCCAGCTCGGGGTCCTCGTAGCCGAGGCGGTCGAGCAGGCCGGGGAGCCCGTCGCCCTCCTGGGCGGCCTCCAGGGAGGTCGCGTGGTAGCTGCGGCCGGCCTCGATGCAGGAGAGCACCTCGTCCTCGCTGATGCGCAGCCGCTCGGCGATCTCGGAGGTGGTCGGGGTGCGGCCGTGCAGGGTGGTGAGGTCCTCGGTGGCGGCGTTGACCTGGACCCAGAGCTCGTGGAGGCGGCGCGGGACGTGGACGGTGCGGACGTTGTCGCGGAAGTAGCGCTTGATCTCGCCCACGACGGTCGGCATGGCGAAGGTCGGGAACTGCACCCCCCGCTCGGGGTCGAACCGGTCGATCGCGTTGATCAGACCGATCGTGCCGACCTGGATCACGTCCTCCATCGGCTCGTTGCGGCTGCGGAAGCGGGCGGCCGCGTACCGGACGAGGGGGATGTTGGCCTCGATGAGGGCGCCGCGGACCCGGGAGTGCTCGCTCGTGCCGGGCTGCAGGTCCTTCAGCTGCCCGAACAGGACCTGGGTGAGGGCCCGGGTGTCGGCGCCCCGGCTCTGCGGCCTGGGGGCGACCGGGGGCTCCTCGGGGGCCTCCTGCTGGGGCGGTACGTGGGACTCCTGCGGGGCGGGCTGGTTCGGGGCCGGTGGGGAGGCCTGGTGCGGGGGCTGCGGGGCCTGTGGGGCGTGAAGGTGCGGGGCCTGCGGGGAGGCCTGGTGCGGAGCCTGGGCGGAAGCCCGGTGCGGCTCCTGTGGGTGCTCCTGCTGCGGGTCCTGCTGGGGCGGCACCTCGGGCGCAGTACTGGCCGGCACGGTCACGCCACCCCTTCACTTCACGTCATCAACTCATCCGTCAAAAGCGGTCATAGCATCACAAGACATGTGCACTGTGTGCAAGCACCGTATATAGCCGTGTTGAGGGCAAGTTGGGCGTAATAGGGCATCTTGCCCCGCGCGTGGGAACGCAAAAAGCCCCCCACCCGTCGGAGTGGGGGGCCGGAAAGTCCGGAAACCGCTTCAGCGTACGGGTTCAGCGCACCAGTTCGGTCATGAACTCGCCGATCGCCGTTGCGGCATCCGAGATCCCTTGGAAGCCTATTTGCACCATATCGGCGGCTTTTATGGGCTGAGTGATGATGACGAAGAGGACGAAGACGACGAGGGCGCCCGAGATCAGCTTCTTGGTTTCCACGTGCGCTGTCGGCCTCCCCAACCGGTCCTGCAAGGTCGGGAGAGTCTAGCCGGTCGTGTTCGAACACTCACCTGGCCTTTAAGGACCAATGACCTGGCGACGCAGGCCCTTTGCCGGTGTGTCGACGGCCTCGAAAGGCGCAGGATTGAACACGAGCCCACCGGTTCTGGCAGGAAATCGGTGAGCGAGGGACAGGACCTCACTGCGGGGTCCGAGCCGCAAGCTTCCCCCCTGACTGCGGCTTGGACTGGCAGGTTCCGTCCTCATCGGGGGAAGTGGCTTGTCCCCCCGATGCCACTTCCCCCGTCCCCACCGTTGAAGGTCCCGACTCAGGTCGGGGCCTTCTTCGCGTTGTCCGCCGAACGGTGCCCGCCGAACGGTGCCCGCCGAACGGTGCCCGCCAAATGGTGCCCGCCAAATGGTGCCCGCCAAATGGTGGAGGCCGAATGGTGGAAGGGGGGTGGGCTCCGGGCCTCCCGCCTACTCCAGCCCGCCGGCCAGGTCGGCGATCGGCTGGACCGGGGCGATCACGGGCGCGAGGTGGTTCGGCAGCTCCATCAGCTGGTTGAGCTGGTTCAGGCCGCCGCTGACCTGCCCGCCGATCTCCTGCACGGAGGCCGGGCTCGCCCCGTCCGGCATGCCCTGCGGCGCCGGGAGGTCCGGGAGGGTGAGCGGGGAGATCGGGGCGGCGGAGGCGGCGGGCGCCGCGAGGCCCGCGGCGGCCCCCGCGAGGGCGATGGCGGCGAGGATGCGCTGGGTCTTGGTCATGCCGTGACAACGGCAGAAGGGGCGGGCGGTCACGCGGATGTCCCTCGGACGCCAGACGCGGGGCGCCGTGGAAGGGGCGCGGGCACCGTGCGGGGAGCGCCGTACGGGGGTCGCCGGACCTGGGGAGGACCCGGGAAACGCCGAGAGCCCCGACCCTTGCGGGGCGGGGCTCTCGATCAGAGCGGTAGCGGTGGGATTTGAACCCACGGATAGCTTGCACCATCACACGCTTTCGAGGCGTGCTCCTTCGGCCGCTCGGACACGCTACCGAGAGAGAGCTTAGCCCAAGGAGAGCCGTGCTCTGAAATCCATTCGCCCGGAACCCTCAGAGCTCGCGGAAGAAGTCCGTCAGCTGCCGCGCGCACTCCCCCGCGAGCACGCCCGCGACGACCTCGGGCCGGTGGTTGAGCCGGCGGTCCCGGACGAGGTCCCACAGCGACCCGGCGGCGCCCGCCTTCTCGTCGGGCGCCCCGTAGACGACCCGTGCCACCCGTGCCTGCACGAGCGCGCCCGCGCACATCACGCACGGCTCCAGGGTCACCACGAGGGTGCACCCGGGGAGCCGCCATTCCCCGAGGGCGGCGGCCGCCCGGCGCAGCGCCAGTACCTCGGCGTGTGCCGTCGGGTCTCCGGTCGCCTCCCTTTCGTTGTGCCCGGTGGCGAGGAGCTTCCCGTCCGGGCCGAGCACCACGGCGCCGACCGGCACGTCGCCGGCCGGCACCGCCCGGGCGGCCTCCCGGAGCGCCAGGCGCATGGAGTCCTGCCACGGGTCCCGTACGGGATCGGGCGTGTACGGGGTGGGCCGCGGGGTGGGGTGGTGCGCGGGGATCACTAGCGGACGGCCTCCAGGACCTCGGTGGCGCCGAGCGAGTCGGCGATCTCCGAGAGGGCGTCCCCGTCCAGGGTCATCAGTTGTTTGTGGCTGACCCCGAGGTCGTCGAGCAGCCGGGGGTCGCCGAGCGGGCCGGCGGGTGCCGGTTCGGCGCCGGCCCGGACATCCTCGTCCGCGTCGTCGTCCTCCCCGTCCCCGCCGGCGAGTACGCCGTCCGGATAGGAGGCGATGACCCCGTCCTCGGAGTCCTCGCCGTCCTCGGTGCCGTCGAGGTCCAGCTCGTCGAGTTCGTCGTCCTCGTCGTCCTTGCCGAGCAGCTCGTCGGTCAGCATCGAGCCGTAGGAGCTGCGGGAGGCGGCGGCGGCGTTGGACACGTAGTAGCGCGGGTCCTCCTCGCCATCCACCCGGACGACCCCGAACCAGGTGTCCTCCTGTTCGATGAGGGCTACCACCGTGTCGTCGTCGACAGAGGCGGAGCGGGCGAGATCGATCAGATCACTCAGAGACTCGACGTCGTCGAGTTCCATGTCGCTCGCTTCCCACCCGTCTTCGGTGCGCGCGAGCAGTGCGGCGAAATACACCGTGACTCTCCCACTGGTCATAGGCGTGCCGGTTGGAGTTCCCCCCGGCCGGAGGTGGGTGGGGGTGGAACGGCCGCCGTGCTCGCCGTTTCGTACCCCGCCCAGTCGGCATCGTGGCAGAAACGGAGCCATTGCGTGAGGTCTTCCGCGCCGTGGCGCTGGCCGCGCGTGTTGTACGGGGCCTCGTGCCGGGGGCGTGACGGTGGCCGGGCGGGACCTTGCCGGGGGCCCTCGCGGGGCTCACCAACGGAAGGTGCGCATGCGCATCTGCTGGCGCATGCGGGCGGCGCGGGCGCGTCTGGGCTGGACCCGGTCGCGCAGTTCCCGGGCCTCGTTCAGGTCGCGGAGGAACTGCGCGCGCCGGGCTCTGCGCTGCGCCGTCGTCTCCAGTGGCTCGTGATTCTCGTCGGGCATGGGTCACCGCCCCTGGCTGGTCCGGTCCGGTCCGTCCCCCGAACCCCCACCTTCCCTCGGACCTGCCGTTTGATGCCACCTTCTGCCACCACTCGGCAGGAATTCAGTCGCATTCCGACAAATCCGGCGACCCCGGTGGCTGCTCCTCGGCTCCGGCTACGCGGACTCCTCGTGCGACTCCGACAAGGTCGGGACGACCGCCACCGGTCCGTGCGCGTGCTGCAGCACGGCGTTCGCGACCGAGCCGATCATCAGGGACCGGATGTGCCGGCGCGGGTGGTGGCGGCCCACGACGACCAGCGCCGCCGACTTCGAGGTGGAGACGAGGCGCCCGGCCGCGTCCCCGGGCACCGCTGCCTGCTCGACGGGCACGGTCGGGTACCTCGCCCGGAACGGTGCGAGCCGCTCCGTCTGGGAACGGAGCATCTCCCGCTCCGCCGGCACCGCGTTCTCGTCCTCCCCCGCCAGCGACTCCGGCGGGATGACCGCGAACGGGCTGTCGATCACCATCGTCGGCGACGGCGGGATGCTGTACGCCGACACCACCTGCAGGGTGGTGGCCCGCGCGGCGGCCTCCGCGAACGCGAAGTCCAGTACGTTGTCGGGCGTCTCCGCGGCGTGCAGCCCAACCACCACGCGCCCCGCCGAGGCCTGGGCGGCCACGTCCACGCCGCGTGCCTCGTGCGCGACCACGACCACCGGGCAGGCGGCGCTGGAGGCCACGGCGCGGCTGTTCGAGCCGAGCAGCAGCGCGGCGAAGCCGCCGCGGCCCCGCGAGCCCATCACCAGCATCCGGGCGCCTTCCCCGATGTCGCGCAGGGCCTCCGGGACGGAGCCCTCCAGGGACTCGTAGCGGACTTCGGAGGGGAGCCGGCCCCCCGCGGTCAGGTGGGCCCGTATCCACACGCTGACGGGGTCCTCGGTCCCTTCGGGCTCGGTGCGGTCGGCCAGGGAGGAACGGCGTGCCGCGTACAGCTGGGCGCTGTCGGACAGCACGTGGGCGACGACGAGCCCGGTGCCGTGGCGCAGTGCCGCAGCCCTTGCCCACTCCAGGGCCTTGAGGCTGTGTTCGGATCCGTCGACTGCGGCGACAACCATTGCGTGGCTCATCAGTCCAGCGTGCTGGGGGTCCGGTGGGGTCGCATCTCCGGGGGTTTCCGGGCGTGGCCACGGCTTCGGGCACGAACGGGTGGGCGCAGCGCGTAGCCTTTTGGGTGTGGGTCGCGTGTTTGCGGCCGTTTTCGCTGGTAGCGGCGTCGCAGGTCGCGGGTGGAAGCCCGGCAGCCGAGTCTTGGAGGATGTTGTGCGTTTGCAGGTCGTGGATCACCCGTTGGTGGCGCACAAACTCACCACTCTGCGCGACAAGCGCACCGACTCCCCCACCTTCCGGCGCCTCGCCGACGAGCTGGTGACCCTGCTCGCGTACGAGGCCACCCGGGACGTGCGCACCGAGCAGGCCGACATCGTCACCCCGGTCGGTCCGACCACCGGCGTGAAGCTCTCCTACCCGCGGCCGCTGGTCGTACCGATCCTGCGCGCCGGTCTCGGCATGCTCGACGGCATGGTGCGGCTGCTGCCGACCGCCGAGGTCGGCTTCCTCGGCATGGTCCGCAACGAGGAGACCCTGGAGGCCTCCACGTACGCGACGCGCATGCCGGAGGACCTCTCGGGCCGCCAGGTCTACGTGGTGGACCCGATGCTCGCCACCGGCGGCACGCTCGTCGCGGCGATCAAGGAACTCATCAAGCGCGGTGCGGACGATGTGACCGCGGTGGTGCTGCTGGCCGCGCCCGAGGGCGTCGAGATCATGGAGCGCGAGCTGGCGGGCACGCCGGTGACGGTGGTGACGGCGGCGGTGGACGAGCGCCTCAACGAGCAGGGCTACATCGTGCCGGGGCTGGGCGACGCGGGCGACCGCATGTACGGCTCGGCCGAGTAGCCACGGGCTCCGCAGGAGTGCCCGGCCTCCCCTTCGGGAGGCCGGGCCTTCTCATGAGGTCAGCACTTCTTGGCGGGCGCGGGCTGGGGGTTGGCCAGGGCGGCCAGGGCCTTGTCCGCGTCGGCCTTCGGCGTGAGCTCCTTGAAGGCGTCGCCCAGGATCAGGTCGATGTCCCCGGTCTCGCGGGCGTCGGTCTGCTGGGTGGCGCCGGCGAGGTTGGTGCCGAGGACGGAGAAGGCGGCCTTGTCCGTCTGCGGCGAGCCGACCAGTATCCCGGCGCCCGGGACCTTCTTGTCGAAGTCGGCGGGGGCGTTGCCGACCTTGCCGATGACGAAGCCGCGGCTCTTGAGCTCATCGCCCACGGCCTTGGCGAGGCCCGCGCGCGGGGTCGCGTTGTACACGTTGACCGTGATCCCGCCGGGCGGCGGGAGCACGACCTTCGGCGCGGCGGCGGCGGTGGAGCCGGCCTTGGGGGCGGGGGTGGCGCAGTCCTTGGCCGCGGCGGCGGTCTTGCGTTTGTCCGCGCCGCCGCCGAACACGTCGATGAGCTGCACGGCCCCGTAAGCGATCAGGGCGAGCCCGATGATCGATCCGAGCACCACGAGGACAATCCGGCGGCGGCGTCGAGGGCGGGTCATGCGGGGGTAAGCCGCTCCCGTGACCTTGTACTTTCCGCCCATGCCAGGGGGAGTGAGCATGCTCATGTGCGCAGCGTAATGCCGACCGCTGCCGATGCCCACTGAATCATCTGTTGATAGGGCAATACTGACCCGAAAGGCGCAACCGGGATCTATCCGGCACCCCGGGCGATACCTGTCCGGCACCCCGGACGGGACCTGATCGACACCCGGCGGTACCTGGCCGACACCCGGGCAAGGCCGGTTCGGCGCCCGGGCAGGACCGGTTCGACACCCGCGAAGGGCGGGTCAGCCCAGTTCGAGGACGCGCGCGTGCAGGACCTGGCGCTGCTGGAGCGCCGCGCGGACGGCGCGGTGCAGACCGTCCTCCAGGTACAGGTCGCCCTGCCACTTCACGACGTGGGCGAAGAGGTCCCCGTAGAAGGTCGAATCCTCGGCGAGCAGCGTTTCGAGGTCGAGCTGGCCCTTGGTGGTCACAAGCTGGTCGAGCCGGACCGGGCGCGGGGCGACATCCGCCCACTGCCGGGTGGTTTCCCTGCCGTGGTCGGGGTACGGCCGCCTATTTCCGATGCGCTTGAAGATCACACGGAAAGCCTACCGGGCAGGGGCCTGCGGGCGCAGCCTTGTGATGACGGTGCAAAGGTGGCAGATAGTGCTATTTCGGGAGTGATATATGAGCCAGAGCACCGACCACGCGTCCCCTGCCGGCCAGATCGCCGAGGGGTACGCCTTCACCGGACCCGCGCTCGATCTGGGTGCCCTGCTCTGGGACGGGGCCTGTCTGCCGGAGCACCAGATCCGCATCCCGCTGTCGATGCTCAACCGGCACGGACTGGTGGCGGGCGCCACCGGAACCGGCAAGACCAAGACGCTGCAGCTCATCGCCGAGCAGCTGTCGGCCCACGGCGTTCCGGTCTTCCTCGCGGACATCAAGGGCGATGTCTCGGGGATCTCCGCGCCCGGCACGAGCAACGAGAAGATCGAGGAACGGGCCAAGGACGTGGCCCAGGACTGGGAGGCCACCGGATGCCCGAGCGAGTTCTACTCGCTGGGCGGGATCGGCCCCGGAATCCCGCTCCGGTCCACCGTGACGAGCTTCGGGCCCGTCCTGATGTCCAAGGTGCTCCAGCTCAACCAGACGCAGGAGCAGTCGCTGGGGCTGATCTTCCACTACGCCGATGCCAAGGGCCTGGAACTGATCGACCTCAAGGACCTGAGGGCGGTCGTCGCGTTCCTCGTCTCGGACAAGGGGAAGCCCGAGCTCAAGGGCATCGGCGGACTGTCCACGGTGACCGCCGGAGTGATTCTGCGGGCGCTCACCGCCTTCGAACAGCAGGGGGCCGCGGAATTCTTCGGCGAGCCCGAATTCGATACCGGTGAATTCCTCCGGACGGCGGCGGACGGGCGCGGACTGGTCTCCGTACTGGAGCTCCCGGCCGTGCAGGACAAACCGCAGCTCTTCTCCACTTTCCTGATGTGGCTGCTGGCGGACCTGTACACCGACCTTCCGGAAGTCGGCGATCTGGACAAGCCCAAGCTGGTCTTCTTCTTCGACGAGGCGCACCTGCTGTTCAACGGGGCCTCCAAAGCCTTCCTCGAAGCCATCACGCAGACGGTGCGGCTGATCCGCTCCAAGGGCGTCGGCGTCTTCTTCGTGACCCAGACCCCGAAGGACGTGCCGGGCGACGTGCTGGCGCAGCTCGGCAACCGGGTGCAGCACGCGCTGCGCGCCTTCACCCCGGACGATGCGAAGGCGCTGAAGGCGACGGTGAGGACCTTCCCGAACTCCGCCTACGACCTGGAGGAACTGCTGACCGGGCTGGGGACGGGCGAGGCGGTGATCACGGTGCTCGGCGAGAACGGCGCGCCGACGCCGGTGGCGGCGACCCGGCTGCGGGCCCCGCAGGCGCTGATGGGGCCGATCGACGCGGCCGCGCTGGACCGGGCGGTGAAGTCCTCGCTGCTCCACTCGCGGTACGCGGAGCCGGTCGACCGGGAATCGGCGTACGAGAAGATCAGCGCCGAGCAGGCGGCGGCGGAGGCGGAAGCCGAGGCGGCGGCGGCCGCGGCGGAGGCGGAGAAGCAGGCGAAGGCAGCCGCGAAGGCAGCGCCGAAGCCGGATCCCTCGCTGGCGGAGCAGGTGGTGGGCAGCGGGCTCTTCCGCTCCCTGGCCAGGTCGATCGGTACGCAGCTGGGCCGCGAGATCTCCCGGTCCATCTTCGGCACGGCCAGGCGGCGCCGCTGAGCCTCCCGGGGCGGGAGAGGGATTTTCGTACCGGTGACTGCGTCCGGCCTGCGAGACTCGGAGTATGCGGACCGAACTCACCGATACGACTTCCAGCAAGGTCAACCGGGCCCTGCTCGACGCGCGACGGGCCGTCGGGAGCCCCACGATGGGGCTCGTGCTCAACCTCCTCGTCGCCACGGACGAGGAGAACGCCTACGACGCCGTCCGCGCGGCCTCCGAGGCCGCGCGCGAGCACCCCTGCCGGATCATCGCGGTGATCAAGCGCACCGCACGCGGACCGCAGCGGCTGCGGCAGAACCGTCTCGACGCCGAGCTGCGGGTCGGCTCCGACGCCGGGTCCGGGGAGATCGTGCTGCTCCGGCTGCACGGGGCGCTGGGCGAGCACGCGGGCTCCGTGGTGCTCCCGCTGCTGGTGCCGGACGCGCCCGTGGTGGCCTGGTGGCCCGCGGAGGCCCCGGCCGCGCCGGGCCGGGACCCGCTCGGCGCCCTCGCGCAGCGCCGGATCACGGACGCCGAGGCGGCACCCGACCCGGTCGCCGCGCTCGACCTCCGGGCCGGCACCTACGAGCCCGGGGACACCGATCTGGCCTGGACCCGGCTCACCCCGTGGCGGTCGCTGCTGGCCGCCGCCCTGGACCAGAAGCCGATCCCGGTGACGGGCGCGGCCGTGGAGAGCGAGCCCGGGAACGCGAGCTCCGAGCTGCTGGCCCGCTGGCTGGAGGACCGGCTCGGCGTGCCCGTGGAGCGGGTGGCGACCGACGGTCCGGTCATCACCCGGGTCCGGCTGACGACCACGGCCGGGGAGATCCGCGTGGACCGTCCGGACGGGGTCCTGGCCACCCTGCTCCTGCCGGGCAGCCCCGACCGCAAGGTGGCGCTCAAGATCCGCAGCAGCGCCGAACTCATCGCGGAGGAGCTGCGACGGCTCGACGCCGACGAGATCTACGCTTCGGCGCTGCGCTTCAGGCGGCCGGCCCAGGTGTCGCTCTCCGCGTAGTGGTTGTCGTAGACCGGCTGGCTGTCGATGATGTCCTGCACCGTGGCCTCGCCGGCCCGGACCCGGCCGAGCAGCCGGTAGTAGTCGAAGCGGCCCATGCCCGGGGTGAAGCCCACGAAGACCTCGGCGGTGCTGTCCGCGGCCGGGGCGAAGGCGTGCTTCACGCCGGGCGGCACGGCGAGGAAGTCGCCCTTGGTCAGGGTGTGTATCTCGTCGCCGAGGAGGACGTCGAGCCTGCCGTCCGTGACGTGGAAGAACTCGGTCGCCTTGGTGTGGAAGTGCACCGGGGCACCCGCCGCGCCGACCTCGAAGGTGGCCGTGTTGCAGGTGAGCTCGGCCGTGTCCGTGAGCAGCGTGATCAGGCTGCCGGGACCGTCGGAGATGATCTCGGCACTGGCGGCGCGGGTCAGGTTCTCAGTCATGATCACGAGCTTAGGGGCAGGGTCCGACAACGCGCGCGACACCCGCCCGAACCGTCAATTCCGTTTACTGGAAGCGCTGGTGGCCGCTTTCTCCGCCTTCGCGGCGGCCTTCGCCTCCTGCTTGTGCGCCCTTACCTTGGCCAGCGACTCCGGGCCGGTGATGTCGGCCGCCGACCGGTAGACGTTCGCCGGCCCGTACCCGCCGGCCGCCTCGCGCCAGCCGCGCGGCCGTACCCCGAACCGCTTGCCGAGCAGCGCCAGGAAGATCTGGGCCTTCTGCTCCCCGAAGCCCGGCAGCGCCCGTAGACGCGCCAGCAGCTCGGCGCCGGTCCCCACATCGGCCCACACCGCCGCCGCGTCCCCTTCGTAGTGCTCCACCAGGTACGCGCACAGCTGCTGCACCCGCTTCGCCATCGAGCCCGGGTAGCGGTGCACGGCCGGCTTCTCGGAGAGCAGCGCGGCGAAGGCCTCCGGGTCGTAGGCGGCGATCACGTGCGCGTCCAGGTCGTCGGAGCCGAGGCGCCGGGCGATCGTGTAGGGCCCCGAGAACGCCCATTCCATGGGTACCTGCTGGTCCAGCAGCATCCCGACCAGCGCGGCGAGCGGGCTGCGGCCCAGCAGCTCGTCGGCATCCGGCTGCTGGGCGAGCCGGATGGTGACCCCGCCGGTGGCGGCGCCGGTGTCCTTGTCTGTGTCCATGCACCCAGGGTCCCGCGCGGCGGTGCTCCCCGCGCGATTGTCAGAGCCCGCGCCTAGCGTGAGAACCCAGACGGGTCACGTCGTACACGACACAGGAGTCGATCGATCATGGCTGAGTTCCCCGAAGGCGCGCCCTGCTGGGTGGACGCGATGTTCACCGATGTGGAGGGCGCCAAGACGTTCTACGCCGATGTACTGGGATGGACCTTCGGCGAGGCCAGCACCGAATACGGCAACTACACGCAGGCCTACTCCGACGGCAAGGCCGTAGCGGCCGTCGTCCCGCCGATGCCGGGCGGGGACACGCACTCGCAGTGGTGTCTGTACCTCGCCTCGTCCGACGCGGCGGCCACGGCCGAGAAGATCAAGGCGGCCGGCGGCGAACTGCTGATGGAGCCGATGCGGGTCGGCACCTTCGGGACGATGGCGATCGCGAAGGAGCCGAGCGGCGCGGTCTTCGGCGTCTGGCAGCCCGGCGAGCACAAGGGCTTCGAGAAGATCGGCGAATCCGGTGCGTACGCGTGGGCGGAGGTCTTCACGCGGGACCCGGCCACGGCGGACGAGTTCCTGCCGAAGGTCTTCCCGTACGAGTCCCAGCAGATGGAGACCGGGGACGACCCCGAGACGGCCGGCATGGACTTCAAGGTGTTCAGCCTGGGCGGCAAGGAGAACGCGGTGCTCGGCCGGATGGAGATGGGCAAGGACTTCCCGCCGCACATGCCGCCCTACATCCAGATCTACTTCGGGGTCCCGGACTGCGACGAGGCGGTCGCGAAGACCCAGGCCCACGGCGGCAAGCTGCACTTCGGCCCCATGGACAGCCCCTTCGGCCGCTTCGCGGCGGTGACGGACCCGCAGGGCGCGGCCTTCGCCGTGATCGACATGTCGACGACGGTCGGCGAGATGCCGAAGTTCGGCTGACGGGCGGAGCGCAGCCGGACCGCTCCTCCGGGCCGGGCCTCGGGACGCGCCGTCCCGGGGCCCGGCCCGCTTTCCGGCCCGGAACACCTGCCCGCGCCCGCCTGTGCCCGCCCGCGCCCTACGCGGCGAAGCCGAGGGCGAAGGCGGCCACGACCGGGGCCATGTAGATCACCGGGAAGGGGGCGTGGGCGTAGGCCCGGGCCCGGAGGACGGTGATCACGGCGCCGGTGTAGTAGAGGACCAGGCCGATGCCGGCGGCGATGCCGACGGCCGGGACGACGAGGCCGGCCAGCAGGCCCAGCGCTCCGGCGGCCTTGGCCGCGCCGAGCGGGGTCCACCAGGTCTCGGGGACCCCGTACTGCTCCATGGCCTCCACGACCCACGGGGCGCGGCGCAGGAGCGAGTACCCCGAGAAGCCCGACATGGCGGCGGCGAGTACGGCGACGACGGTGGCGGCGATGTCCATGAGGGGCTCCTCGGTAGGCGGCGCGTCCGGCGGTCCGGACGGCGGTCGGGCGGTTCTTTCTTCCTCACCGCACTGACCCGCGCCGCCGCACGGATGTGACAGGAACTCCGAAGATTCTTTTGCCGGCGCATCGGACAGCCGCCCGGGTGGTTCCGGCCGGCGGACGAGACGGGTTGAAGGCAGGCCCGCCCGAGGCCGCCTAGCGTCGGTCTCGTGCGGTTGTCTCCCCCCGGGCCGTACGAACCGAACCGCCTACGGAAGAGGTCGAACCACTGATGAGCCTGAGCATCCGCAACCAGATCGCCGGCACCGTCACCTCCGTCACCTCGGGCGAGGCCATGACGACGGTCAAGGTCCGCCTGGAAGGTGGCCAGGACATCACCGCCGCGATCACCACCGACGCCGTCAAGGACCTCGGCCTCGCCGCGGGCTCCTCCGTCAAGGCGCTGGTCAAGGCCACCGAGGTCGCTTTGGCCACCGGCGCCGTCGAGGGCATCTCCATCCGCAACCAGATCGCCGGCACCGTCGCGGACATCGCCACCGGCGGCGCCATGGCCTCCGTCAAGGTGGACGTGAACGGCGGCGGCCTGACCGCCGCCATCACCAAGGACGCCGTGGAGGCGCTCGGCCTGGCCGCCGGGTCCTCCGTCGTCGCGCTGATCAAGTCGACCGAGATCTCCCTCGCGACGGCCTGAGGGCCGGACGGCCTGCCCTACAGCCCCAGGCTCGGCGGAGACAGGGCGCCGAACCACACGTGCGTGACGGCGCTGACGTATCGCGCCCCGCACCGGTCCGAGGGAACCACCAGCTGCGCACCCGCCTCGTCGAGGTCCTCACCGTCCAGGCGGGTCGCCAGCAGCACCGGGCTCGCGCCGAAGTCGGTGTCCAACTCGGCCCAGGACAGCATCGAATGGTGCCCGTCGCCGCCGGTCACGGCGAGCAGGAACCGCGAACGGTCCTTGCGGCGGC
Organism: Streptomyces sp. NPDC006450; assembly: GCF_040612195.1. Classification (NCBI taxonomy): domain Bacteria; kingdom Bacillati; phylum Actinomycetota; class Actinomycetes; order Kitasatosporales; family Streptomycetaceae; genus Streptomyces; species Streptomyces sp. NPDC006450. Next base: position 30,637 of record NZ_JBEXPT010000035.1, read on the forward strand.
GGGCGTCGAAGGCCGGGCCGGCGGCCGAGATGACCTCCCGGAGCAAAGGGCCCTCGAACACGTGGTGTTGCGGCCCGTTCGCCGCGCAGTCGAACGCGACCGCGGCCCGGTGCTGTGCCCAGCCCCGCAGGTCCGCGACGCTGAGCGTCGCCGGGTGGTCCAGGTCTCCGTGCAGCATGAGTTCGGCCATGGGTGCGTCATGCCCGGCGACACGCCGTGCGGAACCTCATCTGCAAGGTTGAGAGCTTGATGTGAGCCGCACCTACGCACTCATTGGTCGATTCCACCTGGCAGGCTCCGCGCACCTCCGGCCGTCCGGGCGTCCTGGATCCGCTGCCGGACAACGTCCCGCGTCACCGGCAGCTCCGTGAAGCGGATCCCCGTCGCGTCCCGGAGCGCGTTGGCGAAGGCGGCGAGGGTGACCCCGTCGACGATCCGTGCCCCGTCGGGCGACCGGACCGCGAGCAGCCGCCCCCCCGTCGGCCCAGCGGCGGACGGTCTCGGGGCTCACGCACAGCAGGCCGGCGGCCTGCCCGATCGAGTACGAGGGCACGCCCGCGGCCCAGGGCCTGTCGCCGGACTCCTGTCCGCCTCGCGGCACAGGCCGTAAAGGCCATTAACCCGTCAAAACGGAAGGTTGGCGTAGCGTCGTAGGAGCGACCAGGAATTGGCCGCGGCATATGAACGAAGGGTGCCGCCGATGTCCGTCCCGTCCGCCCAGCCCACCCCGTCCACCGAGCCCATCGAGCCCACCGAGCCCACCCCGCCCGTCCCGCCCGCGCCCCTCCTCGTCGGGTTCGACGGGTCCGCCCGGAGCCTCGCCGCCGCCCGGTGGGCCGCCCCTGAGGCCCTGGCGGCCGGGGCGCCGCTCCGGCTGCTCCACGTGGGCCAGGCCTGGCCGACCATCCAGCCGATCTCGGTGGAGTTCCAGCCCGTGCTCGGCGCGAGCGAGTCGGCGGCCAGGACCGTACTGGCGTCCCTCGCCGAGGAACTCCGCACCACCCACCAGGACCTGACCGTCGAGGCGGCCACCGCCGAGGGAGGGCCGGGCAACGAGATCCCGCGGGAGGCCGCCCGGGTCCACGCCGGGCTGATCGTGCTCGGAGCGAGCGGCGAGGCCCGCCACCATGTGGCCCCGGGGCTCGGCTCCACCGCACTGCACGTCGCGGGGCGCGCCGAGGTCCCCGTCGTCCTGGTGCGGGAGCCGGCCGAGCGCGCGCCGCACGGACACGGGGTCGTCGTAGGGGTGGACCCGGCGGGCGACCACGCCGCGGTACTCGACTTCGCGTACGCCTGGGCGGCGCGGCACGCGCTCCCGCTGCGCGCCGTGCACGCGGTGCACGGGGGCCAGGCGGACCCCGGGCCGCTCGAAGCGGCGGTGGCCGCGGCCGGCGCGCGCTACCCGCAGGTGCCGACCGAGTGCGTGACCCGCCCCGGCGACCCGGCGCAGCTCCTGCTCGACGAGTCCGCCGAAGCCGACCTCCTGGTCGTGGGCCGCCGCCACCACCGTCCCCTCCACGGCATGGGCCCGACGGACCACGCGGTGGCCCACCACGCCCACAGCCCGGTGGCCCTGGTCCCCCACGGCTAGGCCGCGCACCCGTCCGAGAGCGGCCTCGCCCCGGCCCCGCAGACCCTCACCGCCGCAGCAGCACGATCGCCGACCCCCACATCGTCAGCAGTACGTTGCCCAGGGCGTACGGGACCGTCGTCCCCAGGGCCGGGATCTGGCTGCGGGCGCGCTCCGTCAGGGCGCCGAGGGCGGCCGTCGTGGTCTGGGCTCCGGCCAGGGCGCCGAGCAGGATCGGGAGGGGGAGCCGCTGCACGAAGTGCCCGTAGGCGAATCCGGCCAGCAGCGGCACGCTCGTCACGGCGGCGCCCCAGAGCAGCAGCGGCCAGCCGGCCTCGCGCAGCCCCGGGACGAAGCTCGGGCCGGCGTTGAGGCCGACGACCGTGACGAACACGCACAGGCCGAGCGTGCCCATCAGCCACTGCGCGGCCGACGGCAGGTTCCCGTAGGTGGGGTACTTGCTCCGGATCCAGCCGAAGACCAGCCCCATCAGCAGCGCCCCGGTGGAGGTGGACAGCGACAGTGGCGCACCGGCCGCGTGCAGCGCCGGGATGCCGAGGCAGCCGCCGAGGAAGAGCCCGAGCGCGATCCACACCATGTCCGTCGCGAAGCTGGTCGGCACCGGCCTGCCCAGCTCCGCAGCGGCCGCCTCCACCCGGCTGCGCGGCCCGGTGAGGACCAGGGTGTCGCCCCGCTCCACGGTGTTGTCGAGGCGTACCCGCAGGTCGGCGCCGGCCCGCCGGTGCTCGTCGACGAAGACGCCCGGCATGAACTCCTCGTGGCGCAGGGTGCGGATGGTGCGGCCGCTGTGGTTCCGGCCGGTGATGACCACGTGCAGGGACTCGGTGCGGTAGGCGAGCAGCTCGAAGTCGTCCGTCTCCATCCCGATGTGCGTGCGCGCGTCGTACGCGACGAGGTCGCCGCGGACCGCGCTGACCGCCAGGACGTCCCCGATCTCGACGCGGGTGTCCGCGGTGTGCTCCAGGATCTCCCCGGCGCGCCGCAGCCGGGTGATGTAGAGCCGCCGCCCGGCGGCCTTCTGCTCCGCCTCGAAGTCCCCGATCGTGCGCCCGGCGAAGGCCGCCACGTCGACGGCGTAGGCGCGCAGCACGTGCTTGTAGTAGCCCTCCCCGGCGTCGGGGTCGTCCTCGGCGGCCTCCAGGTCGGCGGCGAGCACGGCGCTCTCGGCCGCGAGGTCCCGGCGCAGGAGGCGGGGCAGGAACCCGGCGAGGAGCAGCGCGGGCAGGACCGTGCCGAGGGGGTACGTGACCGCGTAGGCGACGGCGATCAGATGCGACTGGTCCCGTGCCTCGGCCGCGTCGACGCCGGGCAGGTGGGAGATGGCGTCGGAGCCGACGCCGATGACGGCGGACTGGGTGAGGCCGCCGCCGAGCAGACCGGCCGAGAGGCCGGGCCCGTAACCGGCGAGGGTGGCGCAGGCCCAGGCTGCGGCGAGTCCGGTGACGCAGACGACGAGGGCGAGGACGACCTGGGGGAGGCCGTCCTTGCGCAGGGCGCGGAAGAACTGCGGGCCGACGTCGTAGCCGAGGGCGAAGAGGAACATGAGGAAGAAGACGGACTTGATCGGACCGTCGATCTCGACCTTGACCTGGGAGCCGATGACCAGGCCGGCGACGAGGCATCCGGTGACGGCGCCCAGCGCGATGGACCTGTACCGGATGCGGCCGAGCAGGAAGCCGACGGCGATGGTCAGGAAGATCAGCAGCTCGGGATGGGGCTGGAAGATCTCCGTCCTGAGCCAGTCCACCCACGCCACCCGCACGCACCCGCTTCCCGCCCGACCGCCCGACCTTCTCAGCCGTCTCAGCAGTCTGTGCCGTCTCTGCCGTCTCGGGAAACGGTATGTGCCGGTATGTCCGGCCGCATGCCCAGGGCGCACCGGTTCGCGCCGCTCCACGCCGGCGTCGTCGGGCAGCGCGGACCGCGCCGACAGGTCAGGCGTTCTGCGACAGGTCTCGGAGCTGAGTCGCGAGGAAGGCGAGTTTGTCCGGGTTCAGGACGAGCCGGATGCCGGTGATCCCGCCCTCGCCGAGCTCCAGCGCCCCGAACGCGGTCAGTTCGCCGTCCGCCCAGCTGACCACCGCGGGAACGCCGTTCGCCTCGGTGAACCCGATCCGCGCGCCGTTGACCCACCGGGAGAAGAGACCGACCAGGAAGCGGGCCGCCTTGTCCCGGCCGGCCACCGGTCGGCTCGACGCGCTCGCCTTGCCGCCGCCGTCGGACCAGACGACCACCTGGTCGGAGAGGAGCTGCTCCAACTGGGCCATCGCGCCCTGGGACGCGGCGGCCAGGAACCGGGCCAGCAGCTCGTCGTCCTGCTCCCGCGAGGTGGTGAACCGCGGCCGGCCGTCGGCCAGGTGCTGCTTGGCCCGGCGGTAGAGCTGGCGCGCGTTCGCCTCCGAGCAGCCCAGTACGCCCGCGATGTCCCGGTGGCTGTAGTCGAAGGCGTCGCGCAGGACCACGGCGGCCCGCTCGGGCGGCGACAGCTGCTCCATCATCGTCAGCACGGCGAACGACACCGAGTCCCGCTGCTCCGCCGTCTCCATCGGCCCCAGCGCCCCGGCAGCGGTCTCCACGGGCTCCGGGATCCAGGGCCCGAAGTACTCCTCGCGCTGCACCCGGGCGGAGGTGAGCCGGTTCAGGCACAGGTTGGTGACCACCTTGGCCAGCCACGCGCCCGGCGCGGCCACCTGGCCGGGGCCGACCCCGTGCCAGCGCAGGTACGCGTCCTGGACGGCGTCCTCGGCCTCGGCCGCCGAGCCGAGCATCCGGTACGCCAGCGAGAACAGCCGTGATCGATGGGTCTCGAACTCCTGTGCCGCGTCCATGGCCCCACGCTAGTGCGGCCTCCCGTCAGGCCCCCGCGGACCCCCGCCAGGTCCCCCGGCACCCCCGTCAGCCTCCCCGCGGTCCCCGGTCGGACGCCCGTCGGGCTCCGGCGGGCGTGCGCCGGCGGCTCGCTCCGCCCCGCTCCTCCCCGTGAGCAGTTCGAGCACCTGTCGCGGTGTCCAGTGACCGGTCGCGCCGGGGCAGGCGCACAGGTAGTCGGCGATCTCCCGCGGTCCCCAGGGGCCCGACTCCAGCAGTCCGCCCGCCAGGTAGCGCAGGTACGCGGCGGACGGCATGCGCGGCTCGACGTCCTGGAGGGACCACGGGGCGGTGAACGTCAGCACGGGGACGCCTTCGACCGTCCCCGGGCAGATCAAGGTCTCGTACCGGCCGCTGCCCGACTCGTCGCGGCCGTGGCGGAGCACCGTGGCGAGGTCGAGATCCGTTCCCGGCTCCCTGTACATCTCCTGTGCGCCGATGTCCGACACCTGGCTCACGGTCACGAGGTGGGCGCGCCCCAGCAGGCGGCCGGGCGCCGACGGATCGTAGAAGCCCCTCCCTCCCGTCCACACGGGGGACTCGGTGGCGAAGTAGAGGCATCCGTCGAGCTGGACGGCGATCGACCGCTCCGGTGCCCGGCGGTCGCGGCAGCCGGGATACGAGCGCGTCGCGCCGGGCGGCGTTCCGCCGGCGATGTACGCGGCGAGCCGGTCCGTGTGCATGTTGGAGCCGTACGAGGCGTACCAAACCCGCCCGCGGCCCCGGGGAGCCTCGACACCCAGCGGTACCGCGGTGTGGACGACCATGCCGTTCCCCTCCCACCCGCGGTCGGCGATCAACCAGACCCGACCGGGACGGGGGAACGCGAAGAGCCCCACCGCAAGCGGTGGGGCTCTTCAACGTATTGCCCGGTGAGAGCAATGGCGGAGGATACGAGATTCGAACTCGTGAGGGGTTGCCCCCAACACGCTTTCCAAGCGTGCGCCCTAGGCCACTAGGCGAATCCTCCGCGGCAAACAATACAAGACGTTGAGGGGTGCTCGCGAACGTGATCGTCGGGAGGGCCCGGGCCGGGGTCCGGGCCGGGGTCCGGGTCGGGGGTGCGTGGAGCTCCGGCCGGGGTCCGGCTCGATTCCTGGGCCCTCCATCCGCTAGGGTGGGGCCAGCCCCTCACGTGGCGCTATCTCACCCAACTCCCCCAGGGCCGGAAGGCAGCAAGGGTAAGTGGGCTCTGGCGGGTGCGTGGGGGGCGCTTTGCGTTCCGGGACGGGTCGGGCCGGCCGGGCCGCTGAGCGGGACCACGCGCGGAATGCACGCGCGCACTGTGCTGAGCGGGACCACGCGCGGAATGCACGCGCGCACTGTGCTCAGCAGGACCACGCGCGGGCCACGGCGGACCGGGCGGGTCCGCGGGCCGCCGTTGTCGGTGGGCCCGGATAACCTCGTAGACGTGTCGTCCCTTGCGCTGTACCGCCGCTACCGCCCCGAGTCGTTCGCCGAGGTCATCGGTCAGGAGCATGTCACTGACCCGCTGATGCAGGCGCTGCGCAACAACCGGGTCAATCACGCGTACCTGTTCAGCGGGCCGCGAGGCTGTGGCAAGACCACCAGCGCGCGCATCCTCGCCCGCTGCCTGAACTGTGAGCAGGGCCCCACGCCCACCCCGTGCGGGGAGTGCCAGTCCTGCAAGGACCTCGCGCGCAACGGGCCGGGGTCCATCGACGTCATCGAGATCGACGCCGCCTCGCACGGTGGCGTGGACGACGCCCGTGACCTGCGCGAGAAGGCCTTCTTCGGGCCCGCCTCCAGCCGGTACAAGATCTACATCATCGACGAGGCGCACATGGTCACCCCGGCGGGCTTCAACGCCCTGCTGAAGGTGGTCGAGGAGCCGCCGGAGCACCTCAAGTTCATCTTCGCCACGACCGAGCCCGAGAAGGTCATCGGCACCATCCGGTCCCGCACGCACCACTACCCCTTCCGGCTCGTGCCCCCCGGCACCCTGCGGGACTACCTCGGCGAGGTCTGCGGCCGCGAGGGCGCCCACGTCGAGGAGGGCGTGCTGCCGCTCGTCGTGCGCGCAGGCGCAGGCTCCGTCCGTGACTCCATGTCCGTCATGGACCAGCTCCTGGCCGGCGCCGCCGAGCAGGGTGTGACGTACGCCATGGCCACCTCGCTCCTCGGGTACACCGACGGGACCCTCCTCGACGCCGTCGTGGACGCGTTCGCCGCCGGGGACGGGGCCGCCGCCTTCGAGATCGTCGACCGGGTGGTGGAGGGCGGCAACGACCCGCGCCGCTTCGTCGCCGACCTGCTGGAGCGGCTGCGCGACCTGGTGATCCTGGCCGCCGTGCCCGACGCCCGGGAGAAGGGGCTCATCGACGCCCCCGCCGACGTGGTCGAGCGCATGCAGGCCCAGGCCTCCGTCTTCGGCGCCGCCGAGCTGTCCCGGGCCGCCGATCTGGTCAACACGGGGCTCACCGAGATGCGCGGAGCCACCTCGCCCCGGCTGCAGCTGGAGCTGATCTGCGCCCGCGTGCTGCTCCCCGCCGCCTTCGACGACGAGCGTTCCGTGCAGGCGCGGCTCGACCGGCTGGAGCGCGGCGGTGCGGCCTCCGCCGCCGCTGCCTTCGCCCCGGCCCCCGCCATGGGCTACGTACCCGGGCCGGAGGCCCACGCCATGGCCCCCGCGACTCCGGCTCCCGCGACTCCGGCTCCCGCACCGGCGGCCCCCGCCGCGGGTGCCTGGCCGGGCGCGGCCACCCCCCGCGCCCCGGCAGCACCCGCAGCTCCCCCGGCGGCCGCCCAGGCCTCCGCTCCGGCGGCACCCGCGACCCCGGCACCCGGCATGGCCGCCGGCGCCGGGCAGATCCAGGCCATGTGGCCGGCCGTTCTGGAGGCCGTGAAGAACCGCCGCCGCTTCACCTGGATCCTGCTCAGCCAGAACGCCCAGGTCGCCGGCTTCGACGGCACCACCCTCCAGCTCGGCTTCCCCAACGCCGGAGCCCGCGACAACTTCGCGAGCAGCGGCAGCGAGGACGTCCTCAAGGCGGTGCTCGCCGAGCAGTTCCAGGTCACCTGGAAGATCGAGGCCGTGGTCGGCGGGGGCGCCCAGCCCGTGGCCCCCGTTTCCGCGTCGTCCTACGGGGCTCCGCCCGCACCCGCCTACAACCAGCCACCGGCCCAGCAGGCCCCGCAGCAGCCCCAGCAGCCCCAGCAGTCGTACCAGCAGCAGCCTCAGCAGCCGCCGCAGTCCCAGCAGCCGCAGCAGTCGTACCAGCCGTCGCAGTCCCAGCAGCACCAGCCGCCCACCCACCAGGCGCCCCCGCCGGTCGCCCCCGAGGACGATGTCGCGGAGGCCGACGACCCTGACCTCGTCGACACCGCACTGAGCGGACACGACCTGATCGTGCGCGAGCTCGGGGCCACCGTTGTAGAGGAATATACGAACGAGTAGGGGGTCCGACTTGGGTGCCCGCACGAAGGACTCGCGGGAACGCGGGCTAGTCTTCATGGCGTGAAGGTCCTCGTCATCGGCGGCGGCGCCCGCGAACATGCCCTGTGCCGCTCTCTGTCCCTCGATTCCGACGTCAACGCGCTGTACTGCGCTCCCGGCAACGCCGGCATCGCCGAGGTGGCCGAGCTCCGCCCCGTCGACCCGCTCGACGGCGATGCCGTCGCCCGCCTCGCCACCGAGCTCCGCGCCGACCTGGTCGTCGTCGGTCCGGAGGCCCCGCTCGTCGCCGGGGTCGCCGACTCCGTGCGCGCGGTCGGCATCCCCGTCTTCGGCCCGTCCGCCGAGGCCGCGCAGCTGGAAGGCTCCAAGGCCTTCGCCAAGGACGTGATGGCCGCCGCCGGCGTCCCGACGGCCCGCAGCTACGTGTGCACCACCCCGGAAGAGGTGGACGAGGCCCTCGACGCCTTCGGCGCCCCGTACGTGGTCAAGGACGACGGCCTCGCCGCCGGCAAGGGCGTCGTGGTCACCGACGACCGGGCCGCCGCCCGCGCCCACGCGCTGGGCTGCGACCGGGTGGTCATCGAGGAGTTCCTCGACGGCCCCGAGGTCTCCCTCTTCGCCATCACCGACGGCGTCACCGTGCTGCCGCTCCAGCCCGCGCAGGACTTCAAGCGCGCGCTCGACGGCGACGCGGGCCCCAACACCGGCGGCATGGGCGCGTACTCCCCCCTCCCCTGGGCCGACCCGAAGCTCGTGGAGGAGGTCATGGCCTCCGTCCTGCAGCCCACCGTGGACGAGCTGCGCCGCCGCGGCACCCCCTTCTCCGGGCTGCTCTACGCGGGCCTCGCGATCACCTCGCGCGGCACGCGGGTCATCGAGTTCAACGCCCGCTTCGGCGACCCCGAGACCCAGGTGGTCCTGGCCCGGCTGCGCACCCCGCTCGCGAGCGTGCTGCTGAACGCCGCCAACGGCACCCTGGACACCCTGCCGCCGCTCAGCTGGCGCGAGGACGCGGCCGTCACCGTGGTCATCGCCTCCCACAACTACCCGGAGACCCCGCGCACCGGGGACCCCATCACGGGCCTGGCCGAGGTGGCCGAGCTGGACGCCCCGCACGCGTACGTCCTGCACGCCGGGACCCGCAGCGAGGGCGACGCGGTCGTCAGCGCGGGCGGACGCGTGCTGTCGGTGACGGCGACCGGTTCCGATCTGGCGGAGGCCCGGGACAGGGCGTATAAGGCGGTCGGGCGGATCGGGCTGGACGGCTCGCAGTACCGCACGGACATCGCGGCGAAGGCCGCCGAATCCCGCTGACCGGCGGCGTTCAGCGGATTGCACGGAAGCGGGCCCGGTGCGCACTCGGTGCGGCCGGGCCCGCGCGCATGCTCGCGTGCGAGTGCATCCAGCCTCGTTCGAACGCACCCAGCTTTACCCAAAGCCATTCCATCGGGTGATCGTCACCCGGTCTGCCTGACGGCCGCCTCCGGCCCAACTATGGTGCGGCGCAAGCATTCCGGCTCTCATTCCGGCACATGGCCCACCGGCATTGCGATGTCAGTGGCTGGTGTCACAGTGGGGGAGTGAGCAACGCCGCCGCATGGCAGAGGGGGTGAGGTCCGGCCGTGTCCGGAACCGGTTCGATCGCTGAAGTGGGTACGCCGTCCGCGCGTTCCCGTGCCTTGGCCGTGCTGCGTGTGCGCAGCAGGGCACTGGCCGTCGGGCTGCTGCCCGCCGCGCTGGCCGTGGTGCTGGTGAGCGCCCGTACGACGGGCCGGCTCGCCGGTGACCCCTGGCCGGCCGTGACCCTCGCCGTATGCGCCGTCGCCGCGTTCGTCCTGCTCGTCGGCGGGATCTTCGCCGCCGTCGTGCTGCGGGCGAGCCCCGCCATGACCCCGACCGTGCCGCTGTCGGAGTCCGACGCCCCCGATCTCTACCGGCTCGTGCGGGACCTGGCGGACCGGATGGACGTGCCGGCACCCTCCGCGATAGCCCTGACGCCCGACTGCGACAGCTGGCTGGAGGACCGCACGCACGCGGCGCACCGCCGTGCCCGCGCGCTCATATCAGGTGGGGCCGCCGGATCCGGTGGCCCGGAGTCCGAGCCCGGCGCCGCCCCGGTGCTGGTGATCGGCTCGCCGTTCCTGTGGTGGATGAGGGTCGCGGAGCTCCGTGCCGTTCTCGCGCCCGTCATCGCCGGTACGGGTCCCTCCGCGCACCCGGACATAGCCGACGCGCGCGGATTCGTACGGGGCCTCGACGCCGCCGTGGACGTGGGCGGCCGTCGCTTCCTCGGCTGGATCGCCGCCCCCGCCCGGCTGCTGCTGCGGCTGTGCAGGGTGGACGCCGCCGAGATGGAGCGCGGGGTCGCGGCAGCCGCCTCGGACCGTGCACAGGGTGTGGACTACGCGCTGCGCATCGTCGCCCAGGAGCAGGTCGGGCTGGCGTACGCCGGCTGGGACCGGCTGCTGACCCGCGTCGCGCTGCCCGCGTGGCGGATGGGCCGCTGGCCCGCGCACCTGGACGCGGGCGTCGTCTCCGCACTGACCGAGCTCTCCCGCCGGGACCGGCTGGCCGACGGGTTCACCTCGCGGCTGGGCGAACGCCCGGCGTGCGATCTGCTGGACCGGCCGGGTGCGGTGGACGAGGCCGCCTCGCTGCTGGCGGCGCGGCTCTTCCACGGCGGACCGGCCCATGCCGGTCCGGACTGGTCGCCGGTGGACTGGGCGGCCTATCCGGAGGAGGTCGTCGACCGCAAGTGGCGCACCGAGGCGGCCCGCCTGCTGGCCGCACTGGACGCCCTGTCGGCTTCGACGGTGCCCACCGCGTCCACCGTGGAGCGGGTCCTGACCTACCTCGCCGACGCCGACGCCGACGCCCTGGCGGGCCGGCTGAGCGGTGACCTGGCGCGGGAGGCCGTTCCCGCCCTGGCAGCCGCCGCGGGCCGCGGGGCCGACGCCCTGCCGCTGTTCCCGCTGGAGGCCCCGCGCAGCGGGCGGGACCTGCTGGCGGACCACGTCGTGGCGCTGGTGTGCTGCGCCGCCGTCGACTCCGCCGGGGGTGAGCCCGGGCTGGACTGGCTGGACGGGCCCGTCCTGCTGGTCGCCGGGGTGCGGCGGGCCGATCTCGCCGGACCGGTGCTGTCGCTCGTGGAGGACCGGGACCCCGGCCCGCTCCGGGACTGGCTCGCGGAGGTCGGCGTACGCCCCGAGAAGCCGGTCCGCCTGGTCTAGCGCCGGGCCCGTGCTCTGCGGCCTCTCAGGCCTCCCGAGCCCCAGGACCGACCGTACGCGGGATCCCCGTTGAACTTTTCGCGACGAACGGTGACGGAGTGCGTGCGTTATGTGATGTGCTGGGGATCGGTCGCGGCATTCGGGGGAGCGAGGGAGGGGAGCAGCGGTATGGGTGCGGAGCAGATCCGGCGTTGGGAGTCAGGTGCGCTCGCGCACGCGGTGACCGATCCCTTCGGTCAGGGTCCCCTGCCGTGGTTCCGGGGGAGCGAGCTCTACTACGACGACAGCGGGCAGGTCGTGCCCTGGTACGTGGACCCGGCCGTCGCCGCCGGGCCGGGGCAGCAGATCCCCCGCGCCCGTGGCGCGGGAGGCCCCCGCACCGCCGACGACGTGCACCGGCAGATCAAGGGCTTCACCTCCACCGGTGCCGTCGCTCCCGGTGAGGCCATCGACTTCCACATCACCGTGGATCCGCCCCAGCAGTTCTCCGTGGACGTCTACCGCATCGGGCACTACGGCGGCGACGGCGCCTCCAAGATCACCACGAGCCCCCGGCTCTCCGGGATCGTCCAGCCAGCGCCCCTGACCGCAGACCGCACCGTCTCCTGCCACCACTGGTGGCTGTCCTGGCGGCTGCAGGTCCCCTCGTACTGGAGCATCGGCGCCTACGTGGCGGTGCTGACGACCGCCGACGGATACCGCTCGCACATCCCCTTCACGGTGCGCGACGACCACCCGGCGGACCTGCTGCTCCTGCTGCCCGACATCACCTGGCAGGCCTACAACCTCTACCCGGAGGACGGCAGAACGGGCGCGAGCCTCTACCACGCCTGGGACGAGGAGGGCCGGCTGCTCGGCGAGCGCGACGCCGCCATCACCGTCTCCTTCGACCGCCCCTACGCCGGCGCGGGCCTGCCCCTGCATGTGGGCCACGCCTATGACTTCATCCGCTGGGCCGAGCGCTACGGCTACGACCTCGCCTACGCCGACGCCCGCGACCTGCACGCCGGCCGTGTCGACCCCACCCGCTACCGCGGCCTGGTCTTCCCCGGCCACGACGAGTACTGGTCCGGCCCGATGCGCCGCACGGTCGAGCGCGCCCGCGACCACGGCACCTCGCTCGTCTTCCTCTCCGCCAACACGATGTATTGGCAGGTCGAGCTCTCCCCCTCGCCCTCAGGGGTGGACGACCGGCTCCTCACCTGCCGAAAACGCCGCGGCCCCGGCCGCCCGAGCCTCTGGCGCGAGGTGGACCGTCCGGAGCAGCAACTGCTCGGCATCCAGTACGCGGGACGGGTTCCCGAGCCGGCGCCCCTCATCGTGCGCAATGCCACGCACTGGCTCTGGGACTCCACCGGGGCCGCCGAGAACGACGAACTGCCCGGCCTGGTCGCGGGCGAGGCCGACCGGTACTTCCCTCGCACGCAGCTCCCCGAGCACCAGAGCCGGATCCTGCTCGCGCACTCCCCGTACGAGGACGGCGACGGCCACCGCCGCCACCAGGAGACCTCCCTCTACCGGGCCCCCAGCGGCGCGCTCGTCTTCGCGTCGGGAACCTTCGCCTGGTCCCCGGCCCTCGACCGCCCCGGGCACGTGGACGAGCGGGTCCAGCGGGCCACCGCCAACCTCCTCGACCGCATCTGCAAGAGGGACTGACCGCGGGACCTGCGGACCCGTTGTCCGCGGTCGTGGTCAGGTGCGGGAGAATGGGCCGCGCGCTCGTACAGAACCACAGGGAGACTCCGTGCCCGGATTCGTCGAAAAGCCCGAGCCGGTCCAGGTGCCCGGCCTCGTCCACCTCCACACCGGCAAGGTCCGCGACCTCTACCGCGACGAGGACGGCCACCTCGTCATGGTCGCCAGCGACCGCATCTCCGCCGCCGACTGGGTGCTGCCCACCGAGATCCCGGACAAGGGCCGGATCCTGACGCAGCTCTCCCTGTGGTGGTTCGACCAGCTCGCGGACCTCGTCCCGAATCACGTGATCAGCACCGAGCTGCCCGCCGGCGCCCCCGCCGACTGGGCCGGCCGCGCCCTGGTCTGCCGGAACCTCGACATGGTCCCCGTCGAGTGCGTGGCCCGCGGCTACCTGACCGGCTCGGGCCTCGCCGAGTACGAGAAGACCCGTACGGTCTGCGGACTCGGCCTGCCCGAGGGACTGGTCGACGGCTCCGAACTGCCCGGGGCGATCTTCACCCCGGCCGCCAAGGCCGAGGTCGGCGAGCACGACGAGAACGTCTCCTACGAGGAGGTCGCGCGCACCCAGGGCGCCGAAACGGCCGCCCTGCTGCGCCAGACCACCCTCGCCGTCTACGGCCGCGCCCGGGACATCGCCCGTGACCGCGGGATCATCCTGGCGGACACCAAGTTCGAGTTCGGCTTCGACAAGGACGGCAACCTGGTCGCCGCCGACGAGGTGCTGACCCCGGACTCCTCCCGCTTCTGGCCGGCCGACCTGTGGGAGCCGGGCCACAGCCAGCCGTCCTTCGACAAGCAGTACGTCCGCGACTGGCTGTCCTCCCCGGCCTCCGGCTGGGACTCCAAGGGCGAACTCCCGCCGCCCGCCCTCCCGCAGGAGGTCGTGGAGCAGACCCGCTCCCGGTACGTGGAGGCCTACGAGCGCCTCACCGGCCTTACCTGGGCCTGAGGCGAAACGGTGAAGGGGCCCCGGAAACGGGGCCCCTCTCCCGCGCCCGGGTCCCCGGGAACGAAAGAAGCCCCGGTCCGAGGACCGGGGCTTCTTCACTGCTGAGCGGACAACGCGACTCGAACGCGCGACATCCACCTTGGCAAGGTGGTGCTCTACCAACTGAGCTATGTCCGCAGGTGCGCCGTAGCGCGAGAACTACTATACCCAACCCCGGGACCGTGCGAGACGCACGGCCGTGTGCCGGTTCTCGGCGCCCAGCTTGGTCGCCGCCGAGGACAGGTAGTTCCGTACCGTCCCCGGGGAGAGCGAGGCCCGCTCCGCGATCTCCGCGATCGGCGCCCCGTCCCCCGCCAGTTCCAGCACCTCGGCCTCGCGGGCGGTCAGCGGGGAGTCGCCCGCGCTGATCGCGTCGGCCGCCAACTCCGGGTCCACATAGCGCCCTCCGGCGTGCACGGTCCGGATCAGCTCGGCCAGCCGCTGCGCCGAGACCGTCTTCGGCGCGAAGGCCCGTACGCCCGCGGCGAGGGCCCGCTTCAGGTGGCCGGGCCGGCCGTGGCTGGTCACGATCATGGTCTTGCAGTCGGGGAGTTCGGCCCGCAGGGATGTGGCCACGCTCACACCGTCGGCCCCCGGCATCTGCAGGTCCAGCACCGCCACGTCCGGCCGGTGGGCCCGCGCCATCGCGAGCGCCTCCGGCCCCGAGGCGGCCTCGGCGACGACCAGCAGATCGTCCTCCAGCCCCAGCAGCGCGGCGAGCGCGCCCCGGATCAGGTGCTCGTCGTCGGCCAGCAGTACGCGTACGGGGCTCATGCCCGCGCCTCCAGTTCTCGGATCGGCCCGGCCGCCGGGCCGGGAATCTGCGCCCGCAGCCGGAACCGGCCGCCGTCCACCGGGCCGGCCTCCAGCGTGCCGTCCAGCACCGCGAGCCGTTCCCGCAGACCCGCGAGCCCCGAGCCCGGCGGCCCGGCCGGGGCCTTGGGGGCCCCGTCGTTCTCCACCACCAGCGTGAGCGCGCCCGAGGGGCCCGCCGTCAGCCGGATCACGCAGCTGCGGGCGTCGCCGTGCCGCAGCACGTTCGTCGTCGCCTCGCGCACCACCCAGCCGAGCGCCGACTGGGTCTCGGCGGGCAGTTCGCGGCCCTGTTCGTACTCGACCAGGCAGTCCATCCCGGCCGCGTGCAGCACTCCGCGCGCACCCTCCAGCTCCACCGCGAGGTTCGCCTCCCGGTAGCCGCGGACCACGTCGCGGACCTCCTTCTGGGACTCCCGGGCGATCCGCTGGACCTCGATCATCTGGTCGACGGCTTCGGGGCGTTCGCGCCGCGCGAGCTGGACGGCCAGCTCGCTCTTGAGGGCGATCACCGCCAGGTTGCGGCCCATCACGTCGTGCAGGTCACGGCCGAACCGCAGCCGCTCCTCGGCCACCGCCAGCTGCGCCTGCACCTCGCGGGCCCGGTCCAGCTCGCACACGGTGTCGAGCAGCCAGCCGGAGAACCCGCAGGCGAAGCAGAGGAAGGCGCTGGTCAGCAGCACCCCGACGGCCAGACCGGCGGATTCGCCCGCCGAGATGCCGAAGGCGAGGGACGCCAGGCCGACGAAGGCGGCCGTGGCCGGAGCCACGTAGCGCATCTGCCGGACCTTGCGCAGGCACAGGACGAGCGTGCCGCCGGCGAAGCAGGTCATGCCGGCGACGAGGGTCGGGGCCACCGCCGGGTCACCGGTGAGGCCGGCCGCGCGCAGGCCGAGCACTCCCAGGGTGGCGGCGGCGGTCAGGGCGGTGACGGCGACCGCGAGCCGCACCGGCCGCTCGCGCCGGCCCAGGATCCAGTCGAGCGACCGGGAGGAGAGGAGACCGACGAGCAGGGACTGCGCGACCACCGTCACGAAGAGCGCGACCGGGACGATCGCCGAGCCCTTTCCGGCCGACGAGCCCCCCACGGCCAGTCCGATCGACACGATCTCGATGACCACGAAGAAGTGGAACGACCAGCGCGTGTACAGCTCGACCTTCCCCGCGCTGCTGCGGTTCTTCCACCAGCCGCTGAGTTTCATGGCCCCAGTCTCGCGGCCGCCGGGCCGGGGAGGCCATGACACCTGTCATGGATCTCCCGATAACCCGGGACGGAACAGGACATACGACAAAGGCCCCGGTCAATGACCGGGGCCTTCGTACGCTGAGCGGACGACGCGACTCGAACGCGCGACATCCACCTTGGCAAGGTGGTGCTCTACCAACTGAGCTACGTCCGCATGCCTCTCGCGGCAAAACTGCCGCGCGATGCGTGCATCACTCTACCTGATCCACAACCGTGGTCGGTAAAGCGAGCAGAGCGGGTGACAGGGATCGCACACTGCGCCTTCCCCCTGGAAGGGGGATGTTCTGCTACTGAACTACACCCGCACGACTTCGGGGTCCGACCTGTGGCCTCGCCCCTTGGCGTGATCCACACACTAGCGGACCGGTGGGGGTGGATGGCAAATCGGCACTCAGTGAGCGGCGTTGTACTCCTCGTAGACCTTCTTCGGGATGCGTCCGCGGGGCGGGACGTCGAGCTGGTTGGAGCGGGCCCAGGCCCGGACGACCGCCGGGTCGGGGGCGATGGCGGTGTGCTTGAAGGTCTTCCCGGAGCGGGCCTGCCGGCGGCCGGCGGCCACGAACGGGGCGAGGCTCTTCCTCAGTTTCTTTGCGTTGGCCACATTGAGGTCGATCTCGTACGACTTACCGTCCAGCCCGAAGACGACCGTTTCCGATGCATCTCCGCCATCGATGTCGTCGGAGATCGTGACTACTACGCGCTGCGCCACGGATATCGGTCCCTTCGCGCGACGCCGCTCCCCGCTGACGTGCGCGGACGGAGCGGTGATGTCGCCTGTGTGGATGTTTCGGAGGAATGCATCTTTCTGGCGTCGCCGTGCACCGAAAAATGCCGGTGCAGCGGAGGAATCCTTTGTACCCCGATTCTCATTGCATTGCGAAGCCCAGTTAATTGTCTCCGCGTGTCCCGCCGCAATGCCGGGCGCGTGGTTTTCCGGCGGATTTTGCGAAGCGTTGGTGAAGCAGAATCGTCCGGAGGATCGTACAAGGGCGATATCTACCCGCGTAGAAATTTCGGCCGGGTACGCTGAGGGAACCGCCTTCGCACCAACCACCTCATCGGGAGTGCCAGTGGCACGCGTCGTAGTCGACGTCATGCTCAAGCCGGAGATCCTCGACCCCCAGGGCCAGGCGGTGCAGCGTGCACTGCCGCGCCTGGGCTTCGAAGGGATCGCCGACGTCCGCCAGGGGAAGCGCTTCGAACTGGAGGTGGAGGGACCGGTCGACCAGGCCGCCCTCGACCGCATCCACAAGATGGCCGAAACCTTCCTCGCCAACACCGTCATCGAAGACTTCACCGTGAAGGTCGAGGCCTGACGGTGACCACTCGCATCGGAGTCGTCACGTTCCCCGGAACGCTCGACGACCGTGACTCGCTGCGCGCCGTGCGCCTCGCGGGAGCCGAGCCCGTATCGCTCTGGCACCGCGACAAGGACCTCCACCAGGTCGACGCGGTCGTCCTCGCGGGCGGCTTCTCCTACGGGGACTACCTGCGCGCCGGAGCCATCTCCCGCTTCTCGCCGGTGATGGAGAGCATCATCGAGCAGGCCAAGGGCGGCATGCCCGTCCTCGGCATCTGCAACGGCTTCCAGATCCTCACCGAGGCCCACCTGCTGCCGGGGGCGATGCTCCGCAACAACCACCTGCACTTCATCTGCCGCGACCAGAAGCTGCGGGTGGAGAACACGGAGACGGCCTGGACCGGCGACTACGCCGCCGGCGAGGAGATCTCCGTACCGCTCAAGAACATGGACGGCCGCTACGTGGCCGCCGAGCGCGTGCTGGACGAACTGGAGGCCGAAGGCCGCGTGGCCTTCCGGTACGTGGACGTCAACCCCAACGGCTCGCTGCGCGACATCGCCGGCATCACCAACGCCGCGGGCAACGTCGTCGGCCTCATGCCGCACCCCGAGCACGCGGTCGAGCCGCTGATCGGGACCGGCCGCACCGACGGCCTCCCGTTCTTCACCTCGGTCCTGAAGAAGCTGGTCAGCGCATGAGCCTCGACACCGTCAAGAACGCCACCGGGACCCCGGACGCCTCCCAGCCCTGGAAGGAACTCGGCCTCAAGGAGGACGAGTACGCCCGGATCCGCGAGATCCTCGGACGCCGTCCCACCGGCGCCGAGCTCGCCATGTACTCCGTCATGTGGTCCGAGCACTGCTCGTACAAGAGCAGCAAGGTCCACCTGAAGCAGTTCGGTGAGAAGGTCCCGCAGAACGACGCCATGCTCGTCGGCATCGGCGAGAACGCCGGAGTCGTCGACGTCGGCCAGGGGTACGCGGTCACCTTCAAGGTCGAGTCGCACAACCACCCGTCGTACATCGAGCCCTACCAGGGCGCGGCCACCGGCATCGGCGGCATCGTCCGCGACATCCTCGCCATGGGCGCCCGCCCGGTCGCCGTCGTCGACCCGCTGCGCTTCGGCGCGGCCGACCACCCCGACACCAAGCGCGTCCTGCCGGGCGTCGTCGCGGGCATCGGCGGCTACGGCAACTGCCTCGGCCTGCCGAACATCGGCGGCGAGGTCGTCTTCGACGCCTGCTACCAGGGCAACCCCCTCGTGAACGCCGGATGCATCGGCGTCATGAAGCACGAGGACATCCACCTCGCCAAGGCCTCCGGCCCGGGCAACAAGGTCATCCTCTACGGCGCCCGCACGGGCGGCGACGGCATCGGCGGCGTCTCCGTCCTCGCCTCGGAGACCTTCGACGACACGAAGCCGACCAAGCGTCCGGCGGTCCAGGTCGGCGACCCCTTCCAGGAGAAGCTCCTCATCGAGTGCACCCTGGAGATCTTCAAGGAGAAGCTGGTCGCGGGCATCCAGGACCTCGGCGGCGCCGGGCTCTCCTGCGCCACGAGCGAGCTGGCCTCCGCCGGTACCGGCGGCATGCGCGTCGACCTCGACACCGTCCCGCTGCGCGACGCGACGCTCTCGCCCGAGGAAATCCTCATGAGCGAGTCGCAGGAGCGCATGTGCGCGATCGTCGAACCGCAGCACGTGGACCGCTTCATGGAGATCTGCGAGAAGTGGGACGTCATCGCCACCGTCATCGGTGAGGTGACCGAGGGCGACCACCTCGAGATCTTCTGGCACGGCGAGCTCATCGTTGACGTGCCCCCGGGCACCGTCGCCCACGAGGGCCCGACCTACCACCGCCCGTACGCGCGCCCCTCCTGGCAGGACGCGCTGCAGGCCGACGACGCCGGCAAGCTGCCCCGCCCGCAGACCTCCGAGGAGCTCCGCGCGCAGGTCCTGGCCCTGGTCTCGTCGCCGAACCAGGCCTCGAAGTCCTGGATCACCGACCAGTACGACCGCTTCGTCCAGGGCAACACGGTGCTCTCGCAGCCCGAGGACGCCGGCATGGTCCGCATCGACGAGGAGACCAACCTCGGCGTCGCGATGTCCACCGACGGCAACGGCCGCTACGCGAAGCTCGACCCCTACACGGGCGCGCAGCTCGCACTGGCCGAGTCCTACCGCAACGTGGCCGCGACCGGCGCCAAGCCCCTCGCGATCTCCGACTGCCTGAACTTCGGCTCCCCCGAGGACCCGGACGTCATGTGGCAGTTCGCCGAGGCCTGCCGCGGTCTCGCGGACGGCTGCCTGGAGCTGGGCACCCCGGTGACCGGCGGCAACGTCTCCCTCTACAACCAGACGGGCGACATCGCGATCCACCCGACCCCGGTCGTGGCGGTCCTCGGTGTGATCGACGACGTCAACCGCCGTACGCCGATGGCGTTCGCGGAAGCCGGCCAGCTGCTGTACCTGCTCGGCGACACCGCCGAGGAGTTCGGCGGCTCGGCCTGGTCCGAGGTGGTCCACCAGCACCTCGGCGGCATGCCGCCCAAGGTGGACCTGGGCCGCGAGAAGCTCCTCGCGGACATCCTGATCTCGGCCTCGCGCGACGGCATGATCGACGCCGCGCACGACCTGTCCGACGGCGGCGTGATCCAGGCGCTCACCGAGTCCTGCCTGCGCGGCGGCAACGGTGCGCGGATCGTCGTGCCGGAGGCGCTGGACGCCTTCACGTTCCTGTTCTCCGAGTCCGCGGGCCGCGCCATCGTGGCCGTCCCGCGCAGCGAGGAGCTCCGCTTCACCGACATGTGCGGTGCGCGGGGCCTGCCGGCGACCCGGATCGGTGTGGTGGACGGCGAGGAGATCGAGATCCAGGGCGAGTTCACGCTCCCCCTGGCCGAGCTCCGTACCGCCCACGAGGGCACGATCCCGGCGCTGCTCGCCTGATCCGCCGTTTTCCCCGAGCCCCCGTCCGGAACCTTTCCGGGCGGGGGCTCGTCCGTTCCGGCAGGACGTCCGCACGGGTGGCGGCCACAGGGGCAGGGGGGACCGGATGTCCGGGAGCAGGGGCCGAAGGCTCGGTACGGGCGGGGTGGTCGTCCTGGTCGTGTGCACGGCCGCTCTTGCCGTGGGCGGCTGGTTCGTCCACGAGCGGCAGGGAATCCGGCAGGACAGCCGGGCGGAGATCACCCGGGCCTGCCAGGGGCTGGTGGACCCGGATGCGGTGATGCGGTTCGGCGGGTTCGCGGACCGGGTGGACTCCACCGGCACGGGGGGCCACGTGTGCGTGCTGCGCCGGGCGGTGACCTTCGAGGGCCAGGAGGTGATGGAGGAGTACTTCTCGCTCAAGGTGGCCTCCTCCCGGGACGCCGCGCCGGGCGAGAGCCGGTTCGACCTCGGGTCCCGCAGCGTCGCGGTGACCGCGAAGTGCGCGGACCCGGCCGAGTCCGCCGGGGTGACCTCCCTGCGGGTGACCGCCGTGCGCGAGGGGGACCTCGCGTCCCGCGGGGAGCCCGGGGCCCTGGCGGCGCTGGCCCGCGAGGCGGCCCTGCGGGCGGCGGCGAAGGCCGGGTGCACGACCTCCCTCCCCGACGCCCCGACGACCTGACGGTGTCCGGACCCCGGGGCATCGGACGGCGTAAGGTCGGCCCATGCCGCCTGCCAAGAAGAAGCCGCGTACCTACGACCAGGCCAAGACCCGCGCGGCCGTCCTCGCGCAGTTCGGGCATGTACGGGACGCCGTAAGCGAGTTGGACGCCGAGCAGCTCGCGCGGCCGAGCGGGGTCGGGGACTGGTCGATCGCCGAGCTGGCCGCGCACATCGCGTGGATCGCCGACTCGCTGGCCGCCGGCCTGGGCCGGCCGCCCGCCATCGTCGCCGAGCTGACCGCCCCGGAGTGGCCCTTCGCGACGGCCTCCCTCGCCGGGAAGATCGCCGAGGCGGCCAAGGAGACCCTGGAGGGCGCCCCGCTCGGTGAGCTCTTCGACCGGGCGGGCGCCGCCCTGGCCGAGGCGCTCGAAGCGAACCCCGGCAGCCGCGTGCTGGACCTGTGGATCGGGGCCATGACCCTGGCCGACTTCCTGGTCACCCGCACCGTCGAGCTCGTCGTCCACACCGACGACCTGCGCCGCGCGACCGGAGTGGACATCCCCGTGGACCGCCAGGCCCTCGCGGCCTGCACCCGGCTGCTCGCCGACGCCCTCGCGCTCAAGGCTCCTGGCGGGGCGGTGGAGTTCCGGGTCCCGCCGTTCGCGGTGGTGCAGTGCGTCGAGGGGCCCCGGCACACCCGCGGCACCCCGCCGAACGTGGTGGAAACCGACCCGCTGACCTGGATCCGGCTCGCCACCGGCCGTACGAGCTGGGCCGAAGCCCTGGACGGGGCCCAGGTGCGAGCCAGCGGCGAGCGCGCCGACCTGTCGGCGCTGCTCCCCCTGATGAGCTGATCCGGGAACCGCTTCGCAGCCGGCCGCGTCCCACCGGCATGCGTACGCTGCCGCTCCTCCCCGCCGCCCTGGTCGCCGTACTCGCGCTGTCCGCCACCGCCACCGCCTGCGGTGACGACGGCGGCACGCCGGGGACGCACCCCGCCCGCGGGTTCTCCGGACCCTGGTCGGTCGAGAGCCTGACCGTCGACGGCAAGGTGCTGCGCGCTCCCGCCGCCGCCCGGCTGTCCGTGGAGCGCGGCAAGGGCTACGAGGCCGAAGCCACCGGCAACTACGGCTGCAACGGCTTCACCGCCGCGGTGGTCTTCGACTCGGCGGCCACCATGACCGTGACACCCGGCTCCCACACCGACATGGCCTGCCCCGACCTGCCGTTCGAGACGGCCTTCGCCAAGGTGTTCCGGGGCACGCTCACCGTGGAACAGGCCCAGGAGAAGATCACGTTGAAGACCTCGGACGGGAACGCGATCGCCCTGAACTCCAAGCCCCCGGCCCCCGCCGCCCCGCTCGTCGCCACGCAGTGGACCGTCGACTCCCTGATCAAGGGGGAGACCGCCTCCTCGGTCCCCGCCGGCGCCGAGGGCCGGGCCCGCTTCACGGTGGCCGCGGACGGGACGGTGAGCGGCAACCTCGGCTGCAACCGCTTCAACGCGACGGCCTCGGTCGAGGGCGACAAGCTCACCGTCGGCCCCCTCACCAGCACCCGGATGGCCTGCGAGGGCGGCCCCGGAGAGGTCGAGCGGGCCCTCACCGAGCTGTTCGGCGGCGGCCCCCTCGACTGGAGGATCCAGGGCGACACCCTCACCCTCACCGGGAGCGACGGCAGGGCCGTCACCGCGACGGCGGCCTCCGCCGCCGAGTGAGCGGTCCACGGCCTGCTGCGGGCAGCGGTCCACGGCTTTCCCCGGGCCGCGGTTTTCCACAGGCTGTGGATCGCGCCCGGGGGTCACCGCGGGCGTGATCAGCCCGGGTACGGCAGCAGTCCCGCGTTCGTGTTCTCCCAGGCCGCCCGCAGTTCGGCCAGCCGGGCCGGCTCCAGCGCCGCCTTGTCGGCCTGCTCGCGGATGTCTCCGGCCAGGTTGAAGAGCTGGTCGCGGCCCGTCTTGCCGCGGTAGTACTTCCACTCGCCGCGGCGCAGCGCCCGCTCCCCGCGCACCCGCCAGAACAGGTTCCGCTCGGCGACCTTCTCGCCGCGCAGCAGGTAGCCCGCCAGGCTGACCCCGTCCAGCGGGTACGCCGGGTGCGCGCGGGCGCCCGCCAGTTCCAGCAGGGTGGCCGTCCAGTCCGGGGTGAAGACCGGCACGTGGCTGACCTGGCCGCCGTCGAGCCGGGCGGGCCAGCGCACGATGTTCGGGACGCGGATGCCGCCCTCCTGGAGGGAGGACTTGTTGCCCGTGAGCGGCCAGTTGTGGGAGAAGCGCTCGCCCCCGTTGTCGCTGGAGAAGAACACCAGGGTGTCCTCCTCCTGGCCGGAGCGCTTCAGCGCCTGCAGCACCTCGCCGATCGAGCGGTCGAGGTCCTCCACCATCTGCTGGTACTTCTCGATGGATCCGCCGTCCTCGTGCCACAGGGCCCGCCGGTCGCCGGCCTTGATCCGGCGGGTGACCTCGGCGCTCGCCTCGGTGTCCCCGTCGGCGATCCACGGCCAGTGCGGGGTGGTGAAGTTGAGGTTCAGCAGCCACGGCTTGCCGCCGTGGTCGCGGGAGACGTACTCGCCGGCGCGCTCGGTCAGGATCCGCGTGTAGTAGCGCAGGTCCTTGTACTCGGCGTCGCCCTCGTAGAGGTCGTACCTGCCGTCGCCGGACAGCTTGGAGTAGTACTCCAGGGCCCCGCTGAAGTTGCCGAAGAACTCGTCCCAGCCCGACCTGGTCGGGCTGTAGTCCGGCAGGAAGCCGCAGTGCCACTTGCCTATGAGCGCGGTCGCGTATCCGGAGCCGCGCAGCAGCGAGGCCAGCGTCGGGTGCGTCGGCTCCAGGCCCACCGACGTGTCGGCGATGGGCTCGGCGAGCCCGCCCTTGGCCCGGCCCGGGTAGCGGCCGGTGTACAGGCTGAAGCGGGTCGGGGAGCAGGTCGCGGAACCCGAGTAGGCGTCGGTGAAGCGGACGCCCTGGCGGGCGAGCCGGTCCAGGTTCGGGGTCTTGATGTGCGGGGAGCCGTAGGAGGACAGGTCGGCCCAGCCGAGGTCGTCGCCGAGGATGAACAGGATGTTCGGGCGGCGGGAGCGGCGTCCCCGCTCGGCCCGGAACTCCCGCTCCTGCGGGCCCGCGTGCTGCGCCTCGGCGGCGGGCGCCGCCTGGGCCGGGGCGGCGACGCCCAGCCCCACTGC
>NZ_JBEXPT010000036.1:0-53638 GCF_040612195.1 Streptomyces sp. NPDC006450
GAGGGCCGCGGCCGTCGCGACCGCCGCGAGCGGGGCAGCGACCGCGCCGACGGCCGCCGCGAGCGCCGTGACCGCGGTGCCAAGGCCGACGACCAGGGCCAGGGTGGCCAGGGTCAGGGTCAGGGTGGTCAGGGCCAGGGTGGCCAGGGCCAGCAGGGCGGCCGCCAGGACCGGACCGACCGTCAGGACCGCCAGCAGGGCGGCCGCGGCCAGGGTCAGCAGGGCGGCCAGGGCCAGCAGGGCGGTCGTCAGGACCGGGACCGTCAGGACAACGGTCCGCAGGACGACTTCGACGAGGACGGCCGTCGCGGCCGTCGCGGCCGCTACCGCGACCGCCGTGGCCGTCGCGGGCGCGACGAGTTCGCCCCGGTCGAGACCGCGGTCGCCGACGACGACGTCCTGATCCCCGTCGCGGGCATCCTCGACATCCTCGACAACTACGCGTTCATCCGGACCTCGGGCTACCTGCCCGGCCCGAACGACGTGTACGTCTCCCTCGCCCAGGTCCGCAAGGCGGGTCTGCGCAAGGGCGACCACACCACCGGTGCGGTCCGTCAGCCCAAGGACGGCGAGCGCCGCGAGAAGTTCAACGCGCTCGTGCGCCTGGACTCCGTCAACGGCATGGCGCCCGAATCCGGCCGCGGCCGACCGGAGTTCCAGAAGCTGACCCCGCTGTACCCGCAGGACCGGCTCCGCCTGGAGACCGACCCGGGCGTGCTGACCACCCGCATCATCGACCTCGTGTCGCCGATCGGTAAGGGCCAGCGCGGTCTGATCGTGGCCCCGCCGAAGACCGGTAAGACCATGATCATGCAGGCGATCGCCAACGCGATCACGGTCAACAACCCCGAGTGCCACCTGATGGTCGTCCTGGTCGACGAGCGTCCGGAAGAGGTCACCGACATGCAGCGGTCGGTGAAGGGCGAGGTCATCTCCTCGACCTTCGACCGCCCGGCCGAGGACCACACCACCGTCGCCGAGCTGGCCATCGAGCGCGCCAAGCGTCTCGTCGAGCTGGGTCACGACGTGGTCGTCCTGCTGGACTCCATCACCCGCCTGGGACGCGCGTACAACCTCGCCGCCCCCGCCTCCGGCCGCATCCTGTCCGGTGGTGTCGACTCGACCGCGCTGTACCCGCCGAAGCGCTTCTTCGGTGCCGCGCGCAACATCGAGGACGGCGGCTCGCTGACCATCCTGGCCACCGCGCTGGTCGACACCGGCTCGCGCATGGACGAGGTGATCTTCGAGGAGTTCAAGGGCACCGGCAACATGGAGCTCAAGCTCGACCGGAAGCTCGCCGACAAGCGCATCTTCCCGGCCGTCGACGTGGACCCCTCGGGCACCCGCAAGGAGGAGATCCTCCTCAACAGCGAGGAGCTCGCCATCGTCTGGAAGCTGCGCCGGGTGCTGCACGCGCTCGACTCGCAGCAGGCCATCGAGCTGCTCCTCGACAAGATGAAGCAGACGAAGTCGAACGCCGAGTTCCTCATGCAGATCGCGAAGACGACCCCGTCGGGCAAGAACGACGACTGACGTCTCCGCGCAGCACCACCTGCGTGACCGCCGACCGCCCCCGCCGCACCCGCGACGGGGGCGGTCGCGTCGTACCGGGGCCCTGTGCGGGCCATGGCGCTTCGGGCGCGGTGCGACCTCGGCCACAATCCGTACGCCGGCCGACCCGCACAGTGACCCCGCGTCCCCGGGAGAAACCGCAGGCCGGCGGCACATTGCGCGCTGCCCGTCAGCGCGGCCCGACGGGGCGGGCCGGGTTCCGCGCGCCCGGGGCCGTGGAACCCCGGATGGTTTCCGGCCGTCCTTGTCAAAAGGAGCACGGGGAGTCGAACCGAACACGGACGGGCGGGCAGAGCAGAGCATGAGCCAGGACAGCAGGGGACGCGGCCCAAGGGCCGGCGCGGGCCGACGCCGACGGAAGCCGGCCGCGCGCCGCAGGGCCGTCGTCATCGCCGCGTGGACCGCCGCGGGCGTGGTCCTCCTGGGCGGGGCGGGGCTCGGCTACTTCTACGTCACGTTCAACGGCAACCTCAAGACGGTCGACATCGACGCAGCCCTCGGCACGGACCGCCCGCAGAACGTGGACAACGGCTCGATGGACATCCTCGTGCTCGGATCGGACTCCCGGGGCGGCGCCAACGGGGAGTACGGCCAGGACGACGGCGGCTCCGCGCGCTCGGACACGGCGATGATCGTCCACCTCGACGAGGGCCACACCAGGGCCACCGTCATATCGATACCCCGCGACACCCTCGTGACCCGGCCCACCTGCAAGCTCGCGAACGGCAAGAGCGACCTGGGCGGCCCGCGCAAGATGTTCAACGAGTCCTACACCGTCGGCGGGGCCGCCTGCGCGGTGGCGACCGTGGAGAAGATGTCGGGGATCCGCATGGATCACTACCTCGAAGTCGACTTCACGGGCTTCAAGGAGATCATCGACAAGCTCGGCGGCGTCGAGGTGACGACCACCAAGCCGATCAAGGACGACTACAGCCACCTCGACCTGCCCGCCGGGACGAACAGGCTGAACGGCGAGCAGGCCCTCGGCCTCGTCCGCACCCGGCACGGCGTCGGCGACGGCGGCGACCTGGGCCGGATACAGCTCCAGCAGGCCTTCATCAAGGCGCTGATCAAGCAGGTCAAGACCATCGGCGTCTTCGACAACCCGAAGAAGCTGCTCGACGTGGCCGACACCGCCACCAGGGCCATCACCACGGACAAGGCCCTCGGCGACGTGAAGTCCCTCATGGGATTTGCCCAGAGCCTGGAGGGCATCGGCCCCGGGAACATGCAGATGATCACCCTGCCGGTGACCGGAGACGCCCGTGACCCCAACCGGGTCGTCCCGCTCACCAAGGAGTCCAAGATGGTCTGGGACGCGCTGCTGGCCGACCAGGAGGTCCCCGCCGCGGCCACCGCGAACTCGGCCGGCGACAAGGGCACGGCCGGTACGGTCGTCCGGTAGCCCGAACCGCCTGGTGGGACGGGTTCCCCCGGGCCGTGGAATAGATGCCCGCCCCCTGCCGTTGAGGGAGGCGTCCTCAGAATTTTGACAGGCAGCCCGGTCCTGGCAGACTGGTCTGTCGGCCCCGGTTCACGCAGCGCGCAATTCGGCTCCTGCGACCCGGCGCCCTCCCGAATCTAGGAGACACCTTGAAGCGCGATGTTCACCCCCAGTACGTCGAGACCCAGGTCAGCTGCACCTGTGGCGCGTCGTTCACCACTCGTAGCACCCTGACCGAAGGCACCATCCGTGCCGAGGTCTGCTCCGAGTGCCACCCGTTCTACACGGGCAAGCAGAAGATCCTCGACACCGGTGGCCGCGTGGCCCGCTTCGAGGCCCGCTTCGGCAAGGCTGCACAGAAGTAGCGAGCCTCAGGCGCCGGATCCCGGCTGCACCCTGTACGTACGGGGGCAGCCGGACCGGCGCCTTTCTCGTCCCGCAGCCCTTTTCTTCACATTCACCATCTTCAGGAGCCCCCGATGTTCGAGGCGGTCGAGGAACTGATCGGCGAGCACGCCGATCTTGAGAAGAAGCTCGCCGACCCTTCGGTCCACTCGGATCAGGCCAACGCGCGCAAGCTCAACAAGCGCTACGCGGAGCTGACCCCGATCGTCGCGACCTTCCGTGCCTGGAAGCAGTCCGCCGAGGACATCGAGACGGCGAAGGAGTTCGCGGCCGACGACCCGGACTTCGTGGCAGAGGTCAAGGAACTGACCGCACAGCGCGAAGAGCTCACCGAGAAGCTCCGCCTGCTGCTCGTTCCGCGCGACCCCAGCGACGACAAGGACGTGCTCCTGGAGGTCAAGGCGGGTGCGGGCGGTGACGAGTCGGCCCTGTTCGCCGGCGACCTGCTGCGCATGTACCTGCGCTACGCCGAGCGCGTGGGCTGGAAGACCGAGATCATCGACGCCACCGAGTCCGAGCTCGGCGGCTACAAGGACGTCCAGGTCTCCGTCCGCACCAAGGGCGGCAACGGCGCCACCGAGCCCGGCCAGGGCGTCTGGGCCCGCCTGAAGTACGAGGGCGGCGTGCACCGCGTGCAGCGCGTTCCGGCCACCGAGTCCCAGGGCCGCATCCACACCTCCGCCGCCGGCGTGCTCGTCACCCCGGAAGCCGAGGAGGTGGAGGTCGAGGTCAACATGAACGACCTCCGCATCGACGTGTACCGCTCCTCGGGCCCCGGCGGCCAGTCCGTCAACACCACCGACTCGGCCGTGCGCATCACGCACATCCCGACCGGTGTGGTCGCCTCCTGCCAGAACGAGAAGAGCCAGCTCCAGAACAAGGAGCAGGCGATGCGCATCCTGCGCTCGCGCCTGCTGGCCGCAGCCCAGGAAGCCGCCGAGCAGGAGGCCTCCGACGTGCGCCGCAGCCAGGTGCGCTCCGTGGACCGCTCCGAGAAGATCCGTACGTACAACTACCCGGAAAACCGGATCTCGGACCACCGCACGGGCTTCAAGGCGTACAACTTGGACCAGGTCCTCGACGGAGACCTCGACCCGGTCATCCAGGCCTGCGTCGACACGGACTCCGCCGCCAAGCTCGCGTCCGCGCACTGAGTCCCGCGCAGGACCCCCGCACCACCCCGCAGGACCCCCGCACCACCCCCCCGTACGACAGCAGCCCGGAGGACCAGCGTGAACTTGCTGCTTGCCGAGGTGGCCCAGGCCACCCAGCGGCTGGCCGCCGCCGGCGTGCCCTCACCGCGTTTCGACGCGGAGGAGCTCGCGGCCTTCGTGCACGGCGTCAAGCGGGGGGAACTCCACCACGTCAAGGACGCGGACTTCGATGCCCGCTACTGGGAGGCCGTCGCCCGCCGCGAGGCGCGAGAGCCGCTCCAGCACATCACCGGCCGCGCCTTCTTCCGGTACCTGGAGCTCCAGGTCGGGCCCGGGGTCTTCGTGCCCCGGCCCGAGACCGAGTCGGTCGTGGACTGGGCCATACAGGCCGTCCGGGCGATGGACGTCGTCGAACCGCTGATCGTGGACCTCTGCACCGGCTCCGGCGCCATCGCGCTCGCGATGGCGCAGGAGGTGCCGCGCTCGCGCGTGCACGCCGTCGAGCTGTCCGAGGACGCCCTGCGGTGGACCCGTAAGAACGCCGAGGGATCCCGGGTCACCGTCCACCAGGGCAACGCGCTGAGCGCGCTGCCCGAGCTGGACGGCCAGGTCGACCTCGTCATCTCCAACCCGCCGTACATCCCGCTCACCGAGTGGGAGTACGTGGCACCCGAGGCCCGCGACCACGACCCCGAGATGGCACTGTTCTCCGGCGAGGACGGCCTGGACACCATCCGGGGCATCGAGCGCACCGCCCACCGGCTGCTGCGCCCCGGCGGGATCGTCGTCATCGAGCACGCCGACACCCAGGGCGGACAGGTCCCGTGGATCTTCGCCGAGGAGCGGGGCTGGGCCGACGCCGCGGACCACCCCGACCTCAACAACCGCCCGCGCTTCGCGACCGCCCGCAAGGCCCTGCCGTGACCGGCCCCGTCATGCCCGGTTCGGTCACCGCGCGCATTCCCGCCACCCCCCTGCTGCACGAGGAGGCCCGCTGATGGCCCGGCGATACGACTGCAACGACGCGACGGACCGCAAGACGGGCCTGCGTGAAGCCGCCTCCGCCGTCCGCCGCGGCGAGCTCGTCGTGCTGCCCACCGACACCCTCTACGGGATCGGCGCGGACGCCTTCAGCGCGGAAGCCGTCGGCGACCTGCTCGCCGCCAAGGGGCGCGGCCGCAACATGCCCACCCCCGTCCTCATCGGCTCCCCGAACACCCTGCACGGCCTGGTCACCGACTTCTCCGAGCAGGCGTGGGAGCTCGTCGACGCCTTCTGGCCCGGCGCGCTGACCCTGGTCGCCAAGCACCAGCCCTCGCTGGCGTGGGACCTCGGTGAGACCGGCGGGACCGTGGCCGTACGCATGCCCCTGCACCCCGTCGCGATCGAGCTGCTGACCGAGGTCGGACCGATGGCGGTGTCCTCGGCGAACCTGACCGGACACCCGGCGCCCGAGGACTGCGACGCGGCCCGCGAGATGCTCGGCGACTCCGTGTCCGTGTACCTGGACGGCGGCCCGACCCCGGGCATCCAGCCCTCGTCGATCGTCGACGTCACCGGGAAGGTTCCCGTCCTGCTGCGCGAGGGGGCACTGACCGCCGAGCAGCTGCGGGAGGTCGTGCCCGACCTCGAGGTGGCTCCGTGAGCCCTGAGGGGCGTGGCATAGCCGGGGACAGCACCTTCCGCATACTCCACGTCAGCACCGGCAACGTGTGCCGCTCGCCCATCACCGAGCGGCTGACCCGGCACGCGCTGTCCCACCGGCTCGGTGGCCCCGTCACCGGCGACCTGATCGTGGAGAGCGCGGGCACGTGGGGCCACGAGGGCGCGCCCATGGAGGCCAACGCGGCCGCCGTGCTGGCCGACTTCGGGGCGGACGCCTCCGGTTTCACCGGCCGTGAGCTCCTGGACGAGCACGTCATACGCGCGGACCTGGTCCTGACCGCCACCCGCGACCACCGCGCCCAGGTGATCTCGATGGGGCACTCGGCGGGGCTGCGCACCTTCACGCTGAAGGAGTTCACCCGGCTGGTGCGGGCGATAGACCCGGCGACGCTGCCGCCGCTGGAGGACGGGATGGTGGAGCGGGCCCGCGCGCTGGTCCGTGCCGCCGCCGCTCTACGCGGGTGGCTCCTGGCGCCGTCCCCGGACGCGGACGAGGTGTACGACCCGTACGGGGCGCCGATCACCTTCTTCCGGTCGATCGGCGACGAGATCAACCAGGCGCTGGACCCCGTGGTCACGGCCCTGACGGGCGTCACGGCTTCCCGCTGACCAGCGGCACCGTCGCCGGGGGCGCTGCCCCCGAACCTCCGCGCCCCGAATGCCGGCGGGCCTGAATTCGCCGGATGCGTCGCGAGGCGCGATGCGCGGCCCAGGCCTACAGTGGCTGGTACCCGGTATGCGGTACCCCCCTGGAGTCGCGCCATGAGCGTCATCACCCAGCCCCTGGACCTGCTGCGGCAGCAGGATCCGCAGATGGCCGACGTCCTCGACGGGGAGCGGCAGCGCCAGGCGACCGGGCTGCAGCTGATCGCCGCCGAGAACTTCACCTCCGCCGCCGTGCTCACCGCACTGGGATCGGTGCTCGCCAACAAGTACGCCGAGGGGTACCCCGGAGCCCGCCACCACGGCGGCTGCTCGTACGCCGACCTCGCCGAGCAGATCGCCGTCGAGCGGGCCCGCGCCCTCTTCGGCGCCGAGCACGCGAACGTGCAGCCGCACTCCGGATCCGCCGCCGTGCTCGCCTCGTACGCCGCGCTGCTGCGGCCCGGGGACACCGTGCTGGCCATGGCGCTGACCTCCGGGGGCCACCTCACCCACGGGTCGCCCGCCAACTTCTCGGGGCGCTGGTTCGACTTCGTCGGGTACGGCGTGGACGCCGAGACCGGGCTCATCGACTACGCCGAGGTGCAGCGGCTCGCGCACGAGCACCGGCCCAAGGCCATCGTGTGCGGGTCCATCTCCTACCCGAGGCACCCCGAGTACTCCGTGTTCCGGGAGATCGCCGACGAGGTCGGGGCCTTCCTGATCGCCGACGCCGCCCACCCCATCGGGCTCGTGGCGGGCGGGGCCGCGCCCAGCCCCGTGCCCTACGCCGACATCGTCGTGGCCACCACGCACAAGGTGCTCCGGGGACCGCGCGGCGGGATGATCCTGTGCGGGGCCGAGTTCGCGGAGCGGATCGACCGGGCGGTGTTCCCCTTCACCCAGGGCGGCCCGCAGATGCACACCATCGCCGCCAAGGCCGTGGCCTTCGGCGAGGCCGCCGGGCCCGCCTTCACCTCGTACGCGCACCGGGTGGTCGCCAACGGCCGCGCCCTGGCCGACGCGCTCGCCGCCCGCGGATTCGCGGTCACGACCGGGGGGACCGACACCCACTTGATCACCGCCGACCCCGCACCGCTGGGCCTCGACGGTGCGGGAGCCCGCGGCCGGCTGGCCGCCGCCGGGATCGTGCTGGACACGTGCGCCCTTCCGTACGGTGACCAGCGCGGGATCCGCCTCGGTACCGCCGCGGTGACCACCCAGGGCATGGGGGAGGAGGAGATGGGCCGGATCGCCGAGCTGTTCACGGCCGCGCTGAGCGGCGGGGAGCCCGCGAAGATCCGTGGAGACGTCAACGAGCTGGTGGTCAGATTTCCGCCGTATGGGGTTTAAGCGGGGCAAGCGCGGCGTACCGCAACCGGGATACCGCCCCTGCGCGTCCCCGACAGTGAGTACTTCGCAGCTAGTGTGTGGGGCTGAGATGGCCGGCGATACATCTGGGGCAGCCCGTGCGTGAATATCTGCTGACGCTTTGCGTCACGGTCGCGGTGACTTATCTACTCACCGGGCCCGTGCGGAAGTTCGCGATCGCCGTGGGCGCGATGCCCGAGATCCGTGCCCGCGACGTGCACCGGGAGCCCACGCCGCGGCTCGGCGGCATCGCGATGTTCGGCGGACTGTGCGCCGGCCTGCTCGTCGCGGACCACCTGCAGAACCTCAACGGGGTCTTCGAGCTGTCGAACGAGCCGCGGGCCCTGCTCTCCGGAGCAGCCCTGATCTGGCTGGTCGGCGTGCTGGACGACAAGTTCGAGCTCGACGCCCTGATCAAGCTCGGCGCCCAGATGATCTCGGCCGGCGTGATGTGCATGCAGGGCCTGACCATCCTGTGGATCCCGATTCCGGGCGTCGGCTCCGTCTCGCTCACCCCCTGGCAGGGCAACCTGCTCACCGTGGCCCTCGTCGTGATCACCATCAACGCGGTGAACTTCGTGGACGGCCTCGACGGCCTCGCCGCCGGCATGGTCTGCATCGCGACCTGTGCGTTCTTCCTCTACGGGTACCGGATCTGGTTCGGCTACGGGATCGAGGCGGCCGCGCCCGCGACGCTCTTCGCCGCCATCCTGATGGGCATGTGCCTCGGCTTCCTGCCGCACAACATGCACCCCGCCCGGATCTTCATGGGCGACTCCGGCTCGATGCTCATCGGCCTGGTGCTGGCCGCCGCCGCCATCTCCATCACCGGACAGGTGGACCCGGACGCGATGGCGCTGTTCGTGGGCGGCGAGCGCAACGCGACCCACGCGATGCTGCCGGTCTTCATCCCGCTGATCCTGCCGCTCACGATCATCGCGATCCCGATGACGGACCTGATCCTCGCCATCGTGCGGCGCACCTGGAAGGGCCAGTCACCCTTCGCCGCGGACCGCGGTCACCTCCACCACCGGCTGCTCGAACTCGGGCATTCGCACAGCCGGGCGGTGCTCATCATGTACTTCTGGTCAGGACTGATCGCCTTCGGCACCGTCGCGTACTCGGTGCATTCCGCCTCGATGTGGATCGTGCTGGCGATCTCCGCGCTGAGCGCCGTGGGCCTGCTCCTGCTGCTGCTGCCGCGCTTCACCCCGCGGGCCCCGCAGTGGGCGGAGCGGCTGGTCCCGCCGCGCTACCGGCACGCGGAACGGGCCGCCGAGGCGGCCCTGCAGGACGATGCGGCGCCGGAGCCGGAGCCGGTCCGGCCCATCGCGGCGGGTGTGTCAGGCGTCAACGGGGCGACCGCCATCGGCCCCCGTTCGCGCTTCCCCGACCGGCGTAAGGCCGGTTCCGCGCGCTGACGTCCGGCGCGCATGTCGGACATGAACGCTCTTTACCAGACAAGCCACTTGCGTGTCGCGCACACACGCGCAGGGTCACTCTCATGTGTGACAGTCCGCACACCCTCTGAGTAAAGCTCTCATCAAATACTTTGTGATACCGTTCACTAAACCCGGCGACAGAGCCGAAGGGCCGTAGTGCGACGGTCCATTGGCCCGAGGTTCCCTCTCGGACCGGGCTTACGCTCGTCCTGTACGAGTCCCGTGCCCCCACCACCACGCGGAGCAAACCGCCATGCGGTCAGATGACGTCCGATCCCTCCTGCAATCCGCCGTACCCACGGCTGTCGCCGGCGCTCTCGCCGCCGTCATCAGTGGCATCGTCGCCGGTGGCAAGGGGGCTCTGGGTGCTGTCGTCGCGACGCTGTTGGTGATGCTGTTCATGGGCATCGGATTCCTCGTACTGCAGCGCACGGCGAAATCACTGCCGCACCTGTTCCAGGCCATGGGGCTCATGCTCTACACGGCCCAGATCCTGCTGCTCTTCGTCTTTCTCGCCGTGTTCAAGAACACGACGCTGTTTAACCCCCGGGCCTTCGCCATCACGCTCGTCGTCACCACCCTGGTGTGGATCGGCGCACAGGCGCGTGCTCATATGAAGGCCAAGATCCTCTACGTCGAACCTGACTCGATGAAGGGCGACAAGCCCGGAAATTCGGGCCAGAAGCCGTGAGGGGTAGGGGCGGAATAAGTACGCGTTCGGGATGCTGCTATCGTCCGGTTTCAACTGTGGCAATGCTGGCGCGGGCATCTGAGCTGACGCCTGTTCCATCGCGAGGCTCGATGCCCGAACGCCGCCCCCACATCCGTTACACCAGTCCAGTGCCGAACAGCGGCTGTCCGCCGCGCCGACACAACGAGGTTGCCGTACCTATGCGCCACGCTGAAGGAGCCCGCGGTGAGTGCTGACCCGACGACGGTGCTCGCCTTCGAGACCGATTGCCACATCTTCGACGGTTGTGGATTCCCGGCTCCCGGCCTGCACTCGTTCCTGTTCGAGCCGATCTTCGGGGACGGTGACAGCAGCTCGTACTTCAACAAGACGATGCTGCTGGCGCTCCTCGGTACGGTCGTCATCGTCGGCTTCTTCTGGGCCGCCTTCCGCAAGCCGAAGGTCGTCCCGGGCAAGCTGCAGATGGTGGCGGAGGCCGGCTACGACTTCGTGCGCCGCGGCATCGTCTACGAGACGCTGGGCAAGAAGGAGGGCGAGAAGTACGTCCCCCTGATGGTCTCGCTGTTCTTCTTCGTCTGGATCATGAACCTCTGGTCGATCATTCCGCTCGCCCAGTTCCCGGTGACCGCGATCATCGCGTACCCGGCAGGCCTCGCCGCGATCGTGTACGTGGTCTGGATGAGCGTGACCTTCAAGCGTCACGGCCTCGTCGGTGGTTTCAAGAACCTGACGGGCTACGACAAGTCGCTCGGCGCGGTCCTGCCGATGGTCATGGTCATCGAGTTCTTCTCGAACGTCCTGGTCCGCCCGTTCACCCACGCGGTCCGACTGTTCGCGAACATGTTCGCCGGTCACACCCTGCTGCTGCTCTTCACGATCGCCAGCTGGTACCTGCTGAACGGCATCGGGATCGCCTACGCGGGCGTCTCGTTCGTCATGGTCCTCGTGATGACCGCTTTCGAGCTCTTCATCCAGGCCGTCCAGGCGTACGTCTTCGTCCTCCTGGCCTGCAGCTTCATTCAGGGCGCGCTCGCCGAGCACCACTGACCTTCGCTCCCTGAGTCCCTTATTCGTCCGGTGGCCAACCCCCACCGGTCCGTGAAAGAGAAGGAAGAACTGGCATGTCCCAGACCCTTGCTGCCGTATCCGGCTCCCTCGGCTCCATCGGTTATGGCCTTGCGGCCATCGGCCCCGGCGTCGGCGTCGGCATCATCTTTGGTAACGGCACCCAGGCTCTCGCCCGTCAGCCCGAGGCGGCCGGTCTCATCCGCGCCAACCAGATCCTCGGCTTCGCCTTCTGTGAGGCGCTCGCGCTGATCGGCCTGGTCATGCCGTTCGTCTACGGCAAGTGATCTTCGGATCCACGACCAGCCACTAGACGAAAGGCACTGAAGTGAACCTCCTGGTTCTCGCGGCTGAGGAAGCTCAAAACCCCCTCATTCCGCCGATCCCCGAGCTTGTCATCGGTCTGATCGCCTTCGTCATCGTCCTTGGTTTCCTCGCGAAGAAGCTCCTCCCGAACATCAACAAGGTTCTGGACGAGCGCCGCGAGGCCATCGAAGGCGGTATCGAAAAGGCTGAGGCCGCTCAGACCGAGGCTCAGAGCGTTCTGGAGCAGTACAAGGCCCAGCTCGCCGAAGCCCGGCACGAAGCCGCTCGCCTGCGCCAGGATGCTCTGGAGCAGGGCACTGCGCTCAAGGAAGAACTGCGCGCAGAGGGCCAGCGGCAGCGTGAGGAGATCATCGCTGCCGGTCACGCCCAGATCGCGGCTGACCGCAAGGCTGCCTCTTCGGCGCTCCGTCAGGACGTCGGCAAGCTGGCGACCGACCTGGCCGGAAAGCTCGTAGGCGAGTCCCTCGAGGACCACGCCCGGCAGAGCCGCACGATCGACCGCTTCCTCAGCGAGCTTGAGGAGAAGGCCGAGGCCGCCCGATGAACGGAGCGAGCCGCGACGCGCTGGCCACCGCCCGCGAGCGTCTCGACGCGCTGACGGACAACACGTCCGTCGACGCGGCGAAGCTCGCCGGCGAGCTGGCGGCCGTCACCGCGCTGCTCGACCGTGAGGTCTCGCTGCGTCGGGTCATCACGGACCCGGCGCAGTCCGGCGAGGCCAAGGCCGAGCTGGCCGGTCGTCTGCTCGGCGGCCAGGTGGGCGGGGAAACCCTCGACCTGGTGTCCGGCATGGTCCGGTCCCGCTGGTCGCAGTCCCGTGACCTGGTGGACTCGCTCGAGGTCCTGGCGGCCACCGCCGACCTCACGGCAGCCCAGAGCAGCGGAGGCCTCGACGACGTCGAGGACGAGCTGTTCCGGTTCGGCCGGATCGTCACTTCGAGCACCGAGCTGCGCGCAGCACTGACCGACCGGTCGGCCACCGCCGCCGCCAAGAGCCAGCTGCTCCGCAGCCTGCTCGGCGGCAAGGCGAACGCCGTCACCGAGCGGCTGGTCACGCGTCTCGTCACGCACCCGCGTGGACGTAGCCTGGAAGCGGGACTCGAGTCCCTTTCCAAGGTCGCCGCCGAGCGTCGTGGCCGCATGGTCGCCACCGTGACCACCGCGGTTCCGCTCAGCGACGTCCAGAAGCAGCGTCTCGGCGCGGTGCTGGCCAAGCTGTACGGCCGCCCGATGCACCTGAACCTCGACGTGGACCCGACGGTCCTCGGCGGGATCTCGGTGCGGGTCGGCGACGAGGTCATCGACGGCACCATCTCGGACCGCATCGCAGAGGCGTCCCGACGCATGGCCGGCTGACCAGCCACCAATTAGTACGAAGCATTCCTAGCGGCCCGGTTGGGCCGTGCAGAACTTGCAGAAGATTCCTGGGGGTCGCCCCCAGACCCCTAAGAAGCTTCAGGCCCAACAAGGAGAGCAGGGAACCCAGATGGCGGAGCTCACGATCCGGCCGGAGGAGATCCGGGACGCACTGGAGAACTTTGTCCAGTCGTACCAGCCGGACGCGGCCTCGCGCGAGGAGGTCGGTACGGTCAGCGTTGCCGGCGACGGCATCGCGAAGGTGGAGGGCCTGCCCTCCGCCATGGCGAACGAGCTGCTGAAGTTCGAGGACGGAACCCTTGGTCTCGCCCTGAACCTCGACGAGCGCGAGATCGGTGCGGTCGTCCTCGGCGAGTTCAGCGGTATCGAGGAGGGCCAGCCGGTGCAGCGCACCGGTGAGGTGCTCTCCGTCGGCGTCGGCGAGGGTTACCTCGGCCGCGTTGTCGACCCGCTCGGCAACCCGATCGACGGCCTCGGCGAGATCGCGACCGAGGGCCGCCGCGCCCTCGAGCTGCAGGCCCCCGGCGTCATGGTCCGCAAGTCGGTCCACGAGCCGATGCAGACCGGCTACAAGGCCATCGACGCGATGGTGCCGGTCGGCCGTGGTCAGCGTCAGCTGATCATCGGTGACCGTCAGACCGGCAAGACCGCTCTGGCCGTCGACACGATCATCAACCAGCGCGACAACTGGCGCTCGGGCGACGTGAACAAGCAGGTTCGCTGCATCTACGTCGCCATCGGCCAGAAGGGCTCGACCATCGCGTCCGTTCGCGGCGCCCTGGAAGACGCCGGCGCGCTCGAGTACACGACGATCGTCGCCGCCCCGGCCTCCGACCCGGCCGGCTTCAAGTACCTGGCGCCGTACACCGGCTCGGCCATCGGCCAGCACTGGATGTACGCCGGCAAGCACGTCCTGATCATCTTCGACGACCTGTCGAAGCAGGCCGACGCCTACCGCGCCGTGTCGCTGCTGCTGCGCCGTCCGCCGGGCCGCGAGGCCTACCCGGGCGACGTCTTCTACCTGCACTCCCGTCTGCTGGAGCGTTGCGCCAAGCTCTCCGACGACATGGGTGCCGGTTCGATGACCGGTCTGCCGATCGTCGAGACCAAGGCGAACGACGTGTCGGCGTTCATCCCGACCAACGTCATCTCCATCACCGACGGCCAGTGCTTCCTTGAGTCCGACCTGTTCAACGCGGGCCAGCGCCCGGCGCTGAACGTCGGTATCTCGGTCTCCCGCGTCGGTGGCTCGGCCCAGCACAAGGCCATGAAGCAGGTTTCCGGCCGTCTGCGCCTGGACCTCGCCCAGTACCGCGAGCTGGAGGCGTTCGCCGCCTTCGGTTCCGACCTGGACGCCGCCTCGAAGGCCTCGCTGGAGCGCGGCAAGCGCCTGGTGGAGCTGCTGAAGCAGGGCCAGTACCAGCCGATGCCCGTCGAGGAGCAGGTCGTCTCCGTCTGGGCCGGCACCACCGGCAAGATGGACGACGTCCCGGTCAACGACATCCGTCGCTTCGAGTCGGAGCTGCTGGACCACCTGCGCCTCGAGCGCAAGGAGCTCCTCACCTCCATCGCGGACGGCGGCAAGATGTCGGACGACACGCTGACGTCCATCGCCGACGCGATCGCCAACTTCAAGCGGCAGTTCGAGACCTCGGACGGCAAGCTCCTGGGCGAGGACGTACCGGCCGTCAACGTCTCCAAGTGACGACGGAAGGGACCTGACTCATGGGAGCGCAGCTCCGGGTCTACAAGCGTCGCATCCGTGCCATCACGGCGACCAAGAAGATCACCAAGGCGATGGAGATGATCGCCGCCTCGCGCATCGTCAAGGCGCAGCGCAAGGTGGCGGCGTCGATGCCGTACGCGACCGAGCTCACCCGTGCGGTGACCGCGGTGGCGACCGGTTCGAACACCAAGCACGCCCTGACCACGGAGGTCGAGGCGCCGGTGCGCGCCGCGATCGTGCTCATCACGAGCGACCGCGGTCTGGCCGGCGGCTACTCCTCGAACGCCATCAAGCAGGCGGAGCGGCTCACCGAGCGGCTGCGCGGCGAGGGCAAGGAGGTCGACACCTACATCGTCGGCCGCAAGGGTGTCGCCTACTACGGTTTCCGTGAGCGCAAGGTCACGGAGTCGTGGACCGGCTTCACCGACAGCCCGGCCTACGCCGACGCCAAGCGCGTCGCGGCGCCGCTGATCGAGGCCATCCAGACGGTTACGGCCGAGGGTGGCGTCGACGAGCTGCACATCGTCTACACGGAATTCGTGTCGATGATGACGCAGAACGCGGTGGACGGCCGGATGCTGCCGCTCAGCCTCGACCAGGCTGCGGAGGAGAGCGGTACGAAGGGCGAGATCCTTCCGCTGTTCGACTTCGAGCCGTCGGCGGAGGACGTCCTCGACGCCCTTCTGCCGCGCTACGTCGAGAGCCGCATCTACAACGCACTGCTGCAGTCGGCCGCCTCCGAGCACGCCGCCCGCCGCCGCGCGATGAAGTCGGCTACCGACAACGCCGGGGATCTCATCAAGAGCCTCTCCCGGCTTGCCAACGCGGCCCGCCAGGCCGAAATCACCCAGGAAATCAGCGAGATCGTCGGTGGCGCCAGCGCCATGGCTGACGCGACCGCGGGGAGTGACAAGTAATGACGACCACTGTTGAGACGGCCGCCGCCACGGGCCGCGTCGCCCGGGTCATCGGCCCGGTCGTCGACGTGGAGTTCCCCGTCGACGCCATGCCCGAGATCTACAACGCCCTCAAGGTCCAGGTCGCAGACCCGGCCGAGGACGGCAAGCTGAAGACGCTGACCCTGGAAGTCGCCCAGCACCTGGGTGACGGCCTGGTCCGCACCATCTCCATGCAGCCCACCGACGGCCTGGTCCGCCAGGCCGCGGTGACCGACACGGGCGAGGGCATCACCGTCCCCGTCGGTGACTTCACCAAGGGCAAGGTGTTCAACACCCTCGGTGAGGTGCTGAACTACCCGGAGGAGAACGCCAACGTCACCGAGCGCTGGCCGATCCACCGCAAGGCGCCCCGCTTCGACGAGCTCGAGTCGAAGACCGAGATGTTCGAGACCGGCGTCAAGGTCATCGACCTTCTCACCCCGTACGTCAAGGGTGGAAAGATCGGTCTGTTCGGTGGTGCCGGTGTCGGCAAGACCGTTCTGATCCAGGAAATGATCTACCGCGTCGCCAACAACCACGACGGTGTGTCGGTCTTCGCGGGCGTCGGTGAGCGTACCCGTGAGGGCAACGACCTCATCGAGGAAATGGCCGAGTCGGGCGTCATCGACAAGACGGCGCTTGTCTTCGGCCAGATGGACGAGCCCCCGGGCACCCGTCTTCGCGTCGCGCTCGCCGGTCTGACCATGGCGGAGTACTTCCGCGATGTGCAGAAGCAGGACGTGCTCTTCTTCATCGACAACATCTTCCGTTACACCCAGGCCGGTTCGGAGGTGTCGACCCTTCTGGGCCGCATGCCGTCCGCCGTGGGTTACCAGCCGAACCTGGCTGACGAGATGGGTCTGCTGCAGGAGCGCATCACCTCGACCCGCGGTCACTCGATCACCTCGATGCAGGCGATCTACGTCCCCGCGGACGACCTGACCGACCCGGCGCCGGCCACCACCTTCGCCCACCTCGACGCGACGACGGTTCTTTCCCGTCCGATCTCCGAGAAGGGCATCTACCCGGCCGTGGACCCGCTGGACTCGACGTCCCGCATCCTCGACCCGCGGTACATCGCGGCGGACCACTACGCCACGGCGATGCGCGTCAAGGGGATCCTCCAGAAGTACAAGGACCTCCAGGACATCATCGCGATCCTCGGTATCGACGAGCTGGGCGAGGAGGACAAGCTCGTTGTCCACCGTGCCCGTCGTGTCGAGCGCTTCCTGTCGCAGAACACGCACGTCGCCAAGCAGTTCACCGGCGTCGACGGTTCGGACGTTCCGCTCGAGGAGTCGATCACGGCCTTCAACGCGATCTGCGACGGAGACTACGACCACTTCCCCGAGCAGGCGTTCTTCCTGTGCGGTGGCATCGAGGACCTGAAGGCGAACGCCAAGGAGCTGGGCGTCTCCTGAAGCCGCGCTCATCCGTGAGCACAGCTGACTGACGGAGAGGGGCGGGTGTGTCCCGTCCCTCTCCCCACGCCCATTAGAATTTGACCCAACACCCGGCTTTCCCGCCGGGTGGTGACCCGAGGAGCCACCTTGGCTGCTGAGCTGCACGTCGAGCTGGTCGCGGCGGACCGGAATGTCTGGTCCGGCGAGGCCACCCTGGTTGTCGCCCGCACCACGTCCGGCGACATCGGCGTCATGCCCGGTCACCAGCCGCTTCTCGGTGTGCTGGAATCGGGCCCGGTGACCATCCGTACCGTCGGGGGCAACACTGTTGTCGCCGCGGTGCACGGCGGATTCATCTCGTTCGCGGACAACAAGTTGTCCCTGCTGGCCGAGATCGCCGAGCTTGCCGACGAGATCGATGTCGAGCGGGCGGAGCGGGCACTGGAGCGCGCGAAGTCGGAGACCGATGGGGCCGCCGAACGTCGCGCCGATGTCCGGCTGCGCGCGGTTTCGGGGCGCTGAGCCCCGGTACCGGTAAGAGTTTCAAACCTCAGCCGCGGCCTGTTCCGGAATTTTCCGGACCGGGTCGCGGCTGAGGCGATGCGGGTCCGGACCAGACTCTGTCTGGCAAGAACTCAGTCGTGCGGTATTCGATGAGCGAGGAGGTCGGTGAAAGATGCTCCTCGCTCTGCTTGTGAGCGGCCTGGTCGTAGTAGCCCTGGTGGTGATCGGGCTGTTTGTGTTCGGGCTGCGCCGCAGGCTGATCCAGCGCTCCGGCGGCACCTTCGACTGCAGCATGCGCTGGGGCGTGTCCGAGGAACCCGACGTCTCCGGCAAGGGCTGGGTGTACGGGGTCGCGCGCTACAGCGGCGACCGCATCGACTGGTTCCGTGTCTTCAGCTACTCCCCGCGGCCGCGCCGGCTGCTGGAGCGGTCCTCGATCGAGGTCATCGCCCGCCGTGCGCCCGAGGGCGAGGAGGAGCTGGCCCTGCTCTCCGACGCCGTCGTCCTCGGCTGCCTGCACCGCGGCATCCGCCTCGAGCTGGCGATGAGCGAGGACGCGCTGACCGGCTTCCTGGCCTGGCTGGAGGCTGCGCCCCCCGGGCAGAGGGTGAACGTCGCCTGAGGCCCGCAGCGCCGGGCCGTGCGCGCGGCGCGTGACGAGGCGCCCGAAAGTGAAGAAGCCGGGGAGACGGGGGCGGACCCGTCTCCCCGGCTTCGGTCTTTCTACTGCAGGCCGCTGTGGATCGCGGAGGCCAGTTCACCGTTCGTGGTGTCGCCGCTGAACTCCCAGAAGAAGGCTCCCTTGAGGCCCTGCTGCTTGGCCCAGGTCATCTTCCCGGCGATGGTGGCGGGGGTGTCGTAGCTCCACCAGTTGCTGCCGCACTTGGCGTAGGCGGTGCCGGCGATGGTGCCCGTGGCCGGGCAGCTGTTCTTGAGCACCTTGTAGTCCTCGATGCCCTGCTCGTACGTGCCGGCGGCGGGGCCGGTGGCGGTGCCGCCCGGGGTGGCCTGGGTGACGCCGGTCCAGCCGCGGCCGTAGAAGCCGATGCCGAGGTTGAGCTTGGAGCCGGCGATGCCCTTGCCCTTGAGCTTGGTGATGGCGGCCTCGGAGTTGAAGCCCTGCTGGGGTATGCCGGTGTACGAGGTGAGCGGGGAGTGCGGGGCCGTCGGGCCCTGTGCGGCCCAGGCGCCGAAGAAGTCGTAGGTCATCACGTTGTAGAAGTCGACGTACTGCGCCGCTCCCGCGTAGTCCGCGGCGTCCAGCTTGCCGCCGTTGGAACCGTCGGCGGAGATGGCGGCGGTGACCAGGTTGCTCGTGCCGAACTTGGCGCGCATGGCCTGCATCATGTTCTTGAGGGAGGCCGCTCCACTGGTGTCGCAGGTCAGGCCGCAGGCGTTCGGGTACTCCCAGTCCAGGTCGATGCCGTCGAAGACGTCGGCCCAGCGCGGGTCCTCGACCAGGTCGTAGCAGGACTGGGCGAAGGCGGCCGGGTTCTGCGAGGCCTGGCCGAAGCCGCCGGACCAGGTCCAGCCGCCGAAGGACCACAGCACCTTGATGTTCGGGTACTTCTTCTTCAGCTCGCGCAGCTGGTTGAAGTTGCCGCGCAGCGGCTGGTCCCAGGTGTCGGCGACGCCGTCGACGCTCTGGTCGGCGGTGTAGGCCTTCTCGTAGTCGGCGTAGGAGTCACCGATCGTGCACTTGCCGCCCTGGACGTTGCCGAAGGCGTAGTTGATGTGGGTGATCTTCGCCGCGGAACCCGAGGTGACCAGGTTCTTCACGTGGTAGTTGCGGCCGTAGACGCCCCACTCCGTGAAGTAGCCGAGCTTGACCGGGCCGCCCGGCGGCGGGGGATCGACGACCCCGCCGGTGGTGGTCACCGAGAGGGCGCCGGAGGAGGGACCGGTCTGGTCGATGGTGTCGCGGGCGGTGACCGTGTAGCTGTAGGTCGTGCCCTTGGTCAGGCCCGAGTCGGTGTACGAGGGGCTGGTGACGGTGGCGATCTTGGCGCCGCCGCGGAAGACGTCGTAGTTCTTGACGCCCTTGTCGTCGGTGGCCGCGGCCCAGCCGAGGGTCAGCCCGGTGTCGGTGACGCCGCTGGCCGTGGGGGTGCCGGGGGCGCCGGGCGGGTTGTCGGTGGGGGTGGTGCCGCCGTCGCAGCTGCCGCCGTTGACCTTGCAGCCGCTGGGGGCGCCGGAGCCCGTGCCGTTGAAGCCGAAGCTGATGGTGGCGCCGGGAGCCAGGGTGCCGTTCCAGCCGACGTTCTTGCCGGTCCAGTGGGTGCCCGAGCTGGTGACGGTGGCGTCCCAGGCGGAGGTGACGGCGGTGCCGGCCGGGTAGTCCCACTCCACGGTCCAGCTGCTGAGGGTCGTCGTGCCGGTGTTCTTCACCGTCCACTTGCCCTCGAAGCCGGAGCCCCAGTCGGAGACCTTGGTGTACGTCGCGGTGGCCGAGGCGGCCGCCTCGGCGGGACCGGCGATCGCCACCAGTCCGGCGAGGGGCAGGGTGAGGACGGCCAGTGCGGCCGCGACT
The DNA here is from genome assembly GCF_040612195.1 of Streptomyces sp. NPDC006450. NCBI lineage: Bacteria > Bacillati > Actinomycetota > Actinomycetes > Kitasatosporales > Streptomycetaceae > Streptomyces > Streptomyces sp. NPDC006450. Next base: position 20,257 of record NZ_JBEXPT010000036.1, read on the forward strand.
CTTCGAAACAGCGGTGCGCGTCGTGGGGGTGCTGTGCTCAAGGGTGCTCCTCCGAGGTCCGCAGCGGCCGTGGGGACGGCCGCTGCATGGGGGTGGGACCTGCGCCGCCCGTGAGCGCGCCCCTATGACGTCTTGTCATGGCACGCTCACCACAGTTGTGCGTGAGAGTAGAAAGGTCTGGACCAACCGTCAAGAGGTCCAGACCTCCCGTAGCGACCGCGGAAATATTTCCGGCCGGATTCCGCTAGATCCCCAACTCCTGTGCCAGCACGGCCGCTTGGACCCGGCTGCGCAGCTCCAGCTTGGCCAGCACCCGGCTGACGTGGGTCTTCGCCGTCGCCTCCGCCATCTCCAGGCGCACCGCGATCTCCGCGTTCGACAGCCCCTCGCCCAGGCACCCCAGAACCTCCCGCTCGCGCGGGGTCAGCGACTCCACCGTCGCCGGTACGGGGACCCGTACGGGCGACGGATCCGCGAACTCGGCGATCAGCCGCCGGGTCACCGCCGGGGCGATCAGGCCCTCCCCGCGCGCGACGGTCCGTACCGCCCCGATCAGCTCCGCCGCGTCCGCGTCCTTCAGCAGGAAGCCCGACGCGCCCGCGCGCAGTGCGCCGAAGACGTACTCGTCCAGGTCGAAGGTGGTGAGCACGAGGACGTCGGCCAGGCCCTCCGCGACCACCAGGCGGGTCGCCGACACCCCGTCCAGACGCGGCATCTGCACGTCCATGAGCACCAGGTCGGGGCGCAGCTCGCGGGCCAGGCGCACGGCCTCCTCCCCGTCCGCGGCCTCGCCCGCCACCTCGATGTCGCCGGCGCTGCGCAGGATCAGGACCAGCCCGGCCCGTACCGCGCTCTGGTCCTCCGCCACCACGACCCTGATCGTCACGCCCGTACCGCCTCTTCTTCCACGGGCAGCGTCGCCCGGACCCGCCAGACCGCGTTCGCGCGGCCCGCTTCGAACGCTCCGCCGAGCAGCTCCGTCCGCTCGCGCATGCCGATCAGGCCCGCGCCGGAGCCGGGCGCGCGGGGGCCGGGGCGCTCGCCGTAGGGGGAGTCGACCGTCACGCGCAGCGCGCCGCCTCCGCCCCTGGTGCCGGCCCCGGGGCCCTCGCGGGCCAGGCGGACGGTGACCGTGCCGGGGGCGGCGTGCTTGAGGGCGTTGGTCAGCGACTCCTGGACGATCCGGTACGCGGCCAGCTCCACCGGCGTGGGCAGCGGCTCGCGGTCCTCCCCGGACCCGGCCCCGGGCCGTCCGTCGAGGAGTACGAAGTCCAGCCCGCTCGCGGCCCCGTTCGTACGGGCCTGCTCCAGCAGGGCGTCCAGCGCGTCAAGCGAGGGCGTGGCGACGGCCTCCTGGCCGGCGCCCGCGTTCCGCAGCAGTCCGATCAGCCGGCGCATCTCGGCCAGGCCCTGCACGCTGTTCTCCCGGATCACCCCCAGAGCCTCGCGGCTGGTGGCGGGGGAGTCGATGGAGAGCGCGGCGGTGGAGTGGATGGCGATGGCGGAAAGGTGGTTGGCCACCATGTCGTGCAGCTCGCGGGCCATCCGCGCGCGCTCGGCGACGACTGCCTGCGACCGGTCCATCTCGGCCAGCAGGGCGGTCTGCTCGGCGCGCAGCCGGGCGGCCACGGCGGCCTCGCGGTGGTTGCGCAGCGTGGCGCCGGTCAGGGCAGGGCCGAAGCTCACGATGCCCGTGACCACACCGATCAGCAGGGCCTGCGGGGTGCGCAGCCAGGCCACGGAGGCGATGGTCACGGCGACGGTGATCAGGCCGGTGATCAGCGGGAGGCGGCGGGCCATGGCCGGTTTGCCGTAGACGACGGCCGCGTACATCAGGTCGGTGAAGATCAGGACGGTGGCCAGGTTCCCCACGGTGAACTGGTCGGCGATCAGCCCGGCGGTGCCGACGGCGAGCGTCAGCCGGGGCGCGCTGCGGCGCAGCAGCTCCATCGCGCCGAGGGCGAGGAGGGGGACCAGCGCCGCCCAGCCGGGGAGCAGGTCGCGGGTGGGGGAGCTGTGCACCCCGAGCGACCACAGGAGCAGGCCGGCGGCCACGCTGAACACGGCGAGCAGCACGTCGTCCCGGTGCGGCGGCGGGATCTTGAGGGTCACGGTCCCATCCAACAGGCTGCGGCGCAGGCGTGCGTCGCCATGGTGACCGAGGCGCCCTACATCGAAGGATGCAGGGCGGCCCCCGGGGATTCGTCTTCGGAGACGAGGAACGGGCGCGATCCGGGCGGGAAGCTGGTGACGTCCCCCACCGCAGGAACGGAGACTCCCGTGATCGTCACCCTGATCATCGCCTGTGAGATCGGCTTCTGGGTCCTGCTGGCCGGCGGCCTGGCCCTGCGCTACCTCGCGAAGCTGCCGAGGACCGGCGCGGCCGTCCTGCTGTGCGAGCCGCTGCTGGAGCTGGTCCTGCTGGCCGCCACCGCCGCGGACCTGCGCGGTGGCGCCGCGCCGGACTGGAAGCACGGCCTCGCCGCGCTGTACCTCGGCTTCACCGTCGCCTACGGGCACTACACCGTGCGCTGGCTCGACGGCCACGTGGCGTACCGCCTGGCCGGGGGCCCGAAGCCGGCCGGCGCCGGATACGGGAGGGCGCGGGCCGTCCACGAGTGGAAGCTGGTCGGCCGGACCCTCCTCGCGGCGGCCGTCGCGATCGTCCTCCTGCAGGCCGCGATCTGGTACGTCGGCGGTTCGGGCGACACCGCCCCGCTGCGCGGATGGCAGCTCACCTCGCTGCGCGTGGCCGGCATCCACGCCCTGATCGCCCTGACGTACGCGGTGTGGCCGAAGCGGGCGCCCGCGAAAGAGACGGCCGAGCGGGCGCCTTCCGGGTACTAGCGGTCGCCGCCCGGGACCCACAGGACGTCGCCGACCTCCTTGTTGGCCGTGCGGGCCAGGATGAAGAGCAGGTCGGAGAGACGGTTGAGGTAGGTCGCCGTCAGCGGGTTCATGACCTCGCCGTGCACCTCCAGGGCCGCCCACGTGGAGCGCTCGGCGCGCCGGACCACCGTGCAGGCCTGGTGCAGGAGGGCGGCTCCGGGGGTGCCGCCGGGGAGGATGAAGCTGCGGAGCTTCTCCAGCTCGCCGTTGAAGAGGTCGCAGTCGGCCTCCAGCTTGTCCACGTAGAACTGCTCGACGCGCAGCGGCGGGTACTCGGGGTTCGGCGCGACCGGGGTACAGAGGTCGGCGCCCACGTCGAACAGGTCGTTCTGCACACGGACCAGGACCTTCACGACATCGGCGGACAGCGAGCCGAGCGCGATCGCCGTCCCGATGGCCGCGTTCGCCTCGTTTGCGTCGGCGTACGCCGAGATCCGCAGATCGGTCTTGGCCGTGCGGCTCATGTCGCCGAGTGCGGTCGTGCCCTTGTCGCCGGTGCGGGTGTAGATGCGCGTGAGGTTCACCATGCCGCCAGCCTAGTCCGGGCCAACTGCGGGCCCCTGTCGTACTGCTGGGCCGTCCCGGTGTGATGTCCGTCATCTGAGACGTGACGCGTGTTACTTCGCGGTCACTCGGCCCCTCGCGGACGCTAGTCTCCGCCGGAGAACGAACGAGGCTGTGCCGTATCTGAGGCCGTGTCCTATTGAAGGCCGTGTCCTATTTAGTGAACTTGGGGTGTGCAGTGGCTGGGAAGCTCGCCGTCATCGGTGCCGGACTGATGGGTTCCGGAATCGCGCAGGTTTCCGCTCAGGCGGGTTGGGACGTCGTGCTGCGCGATGTCACCGACGCCGCTCTGAAGCGCGGTACCGACGGGATCAAGGCCTCGTACGACAGGTTCGTCTCCAAGGGCAAGCTGACGGCCGAGGACGCCGAGGCGGCGCTCGCCCGCATCACCACGACCACCGAGCTCGAAGCGGTCGCCGACGCCGACATCGTCGTCGAGGCCGTCTTCGAGAAGCTCGAGGTCAAGCACGAGATCTTCCGTGCGCTCGACAAGCTCGTGCGCGAGGACGCGATCCTGGCCTCCAACACCTCCGCCATCCCGATCACCAAGATCGCGGCCGTGACGGAGCGTCCGGAGCGGGTCGTCGGCGCGCACTTCTTCTCGCCGGTCCCGATGATGCAGCTGTGCGAACTCGTGCGCGGCTACAAGACGAGCGACGAAACCCTCGCCACCACCCGGGCGTTCGCCGAGTCGGTCGGCAAGACCTGCATCGTCGTCAACCGCGACGTCGCCGGATTCGTGACGACCCGTCTCATTTCGGCACTCGTCGTCGAAGCGGCGAAACTGTACGAATCGGGCGTCGCCTCGGCCGAGGACATCGACATCGCCTGCAAGCTCGGCTTCGGGCACGCGATGGGCCCGCTGGCCACCGCGGACCTCACCGGCGTCGACATCCTGCTGCACGCCACCAGCAACATCTACACGGAGTCCCAGGACGAGAAGTTCGCGCCGCCGGAGCTGATGCGCCGCATGGTGGACGCGGGCGACATCGGCCGCAAGAGCGGTCAGGGCTTCTACAAGCACTGAGCACCAGTTCGAATACCTGCACCCCACAGGGTGAATTAGGTATCGGTTCGCTCACGGTCGGCAACTTCCCTGCCCCCGAGGCAGTCAGTTGGAGTGAGAGTTGCCGACCACGGACCAGTCGGACCATACGCAATCAGTACCGCGCTGCCGGGAGTACACATGCACATCAGGGGCGACCACGCCGAACTCGCTGTCGGGGGTCGCCTCGACGTGCGCAGCGCGGCGGACGCCCGTACGGTCCTGCACACCGCCCTGGACGACGGTCACGGCGACCTCGTGCTGGACCTCACCGGGCTCGACTCCTGGGACGCGACGGGCCTCGGCGTGATCATGGGCGCCCACCGCCGGGCCGGCCGGACCGGCCGCCGGCTCGTCCTGCGCGGGGTGCCGCCGCAGATGCAGCGGCTGCTCGTGGCCACCCGACTGCACCGGATCCTCGCGATCGAGGGCGGGCTGGAAGCGGAGTCGCTGCCGCGCGCGTGACGCCCGTACGCCGTTCACGTGCGCGGGGTCCTGCGCGGCGTCTGCCGTGCCTGGCCTGCTTTACAGGGCCTGCGCAAACGTAACGGTCCGGTGGTGAAGGCACCCCTGCGGTTCCCGCCCCGCCGGGCACGGTCTAGGGTTCGGGCGGAAACCGGACCAGTAGCGACAGCGGCGTGTGCGAAGGCCGGGCGAGACGACGGCGCACGGCGCGATCGGGGGACTTGGTCATGGACCGCAGCAGCACACAGGGGCAGGCCGACCCGGCGGAGCCGCCGGCGCGGGTGGTGACGCTGACGTCCGGGGACCTCACCCTCACCGTGAACCCCGTCGACGGCAGCGAGATCGTCCGCACGCACCGCCCCGGCGGCGAGCCCGCCCCCACCCCGGTCAAGCGCACCCCCGCCGCCCGCGCCTCCGCCGCGGCCGCCGCACGGCCCCCCGTACCGCCGGGCGCCCCGGCCTCCTCGCGGCCCCTGCTGGGCCGTGAGGAGGAACTCGAACGCCTCGTACGCCTCCTCACGCGCGGCCGCTCCGTACGTCTGACCGGGCCGCCCGGATCCGGGCGCACGGCGCTGCTCGACGCGGTCGCCGACGCCTGCGCGGACCTCGCCCCCGACGGGGTCGTACGGCTCTGCGGGCACGGACACCAGCAGCCCGGCGAACTGCTCCAGGCGCTGTACTCCACCGTGTACGAGGCTCCGGCCGAACGCCCCGACCGGGCCGGACTCCTCGCCCGGGTGGCGGAGATAGGCGCCGTCGTCCTCGTCGACGACCTCGACATGGGCGCCGCCGCCCTCGACGAACTGCTGCGGGCCACGCCCGAGTGCGCGTACCTGCTGACCGCCACCCCCGGCACCCGGGCCCCCTCCGACGACTCGCACCTCGAAGAGGTCTTCCTCGCCGGGCTGGCCCGCACCGACTGCGTGGCCCTGCTCGAAGCGGGCACCGGACGGGCGCTGACGGCCGAGGAAACGGCCTGGGCCGGGGACCTCGCCTTCGCCTCCGAAGGACTGCCGCTGCGCTTCGTGCAGGCGGCCGCGCTCCTGCGCCAGCGCGACGAGCTCAACCGGACCGGCTACGACGAGGAGGACGCCGAGTACGAGGAGCCCGGCGTCTTCGAGGGGAAGCCGCGCGACACCGTCTTCGTGCCGCTGCCGACGCTCGCCGAGGGCGCCGCTCCGGCGGAGCTGCTCGCCTCGCGGGTCAGCGAGTCGGCCCGGGCCGCGCTGCGCATCGCCTGCGCACTGGGCGGAGAGCTGCCGCACCACGCGCACCTGCCCGCGCTGGTCGGCGACACGCACGCCGACACGGCCGCCCGGGAACTGCTCGACTGCGGACTGCTGAGCCCCGTCGGGACGCGCTACCGGCTGGCCGCGGGGGCCGTGCGACAGCTGGAGGAGATCGGCTACGGGGACACCGCGGCCGAGGAGGCCCGTACGGCCGCCCGCCACTACGCCTGGTGGACCGGGCACGCCTCGGTGAGCCCCGAGCGGGTCGCCGCGGAGGCCGACGCGGTGCTCGCGGCGCTGGCCGGGGCCGACGTGGTGGCCGCGGTGCTGCTCGCGCGGACGGCGGCGCCGGCGTTCGCGGCCTCGCTGCACTGGGAGGCCTGGGAGCGGGTGCTGCGCGCGGGCGCGGAGGCCGCGCGGAAGGCCGGCGAGGTCGCGGAGCAGGCGTACTTCCACCACGAGCTGGGCGTACTGGCCCTGTGCGAGGGCCGCCTCGATCGGGCGCGGGCCGAGCTGGAGGCCTCGATCGGCCTGCGCGGCGCGCTGGCCGACAAGCGGGGGACCGTGGCGGGACGGCGGGCCCTGGCCCTGGTCACCGACCGCGAGGCGGCGGAGGTCCAGACGTCCCCGCCGCTGCGACTGGCTCCGCCGGCCGCGTCCGGGGGCGGGTCCGGGGGAGCTACGAAGCCGGCCGGGCCGGGTCAGCCGGGTGCGGGGGCACCGGGTGTTGCGGGCGTCCTGCCCGTTCCGGGTCTGCCGGGACTCCCGCCGGGGCCGGGGACTGCTGCCGGGGCTGCACCGGCTCCTGGGCTTCCCGCCCTTCCCGCGCCTCCGGGGCTTCCTGGCGCTGCCGGGACTCCGCTTGCTCCCAAGGCAGCCGGGGTCGCGGGGCCTCCGCTGCTCCCTGAGTTTCCCCGGATTCCGGGCGCTCCCGGTGTGTCCGGGGCCGCAGCGACTTCGTTGGCTGCGGGTGCTGCGGGTGCTGCGGGTGCTGCGGGTGCTGCGGGTGCTGCGGGTGCTGCGGGTGCTGCGGGTGCTGCGGGTGCTGCCCCGACTCCGCCGACTCCTCGTGCTTCCCGTACGCCTGGTGCTGCCGGGACGCCGTCCGTTCCCGTGGCCCCCTCGGCTCCCGTGACTCCGGCGACCCTGTCGAAGGCCCTCGCCGCCCTGCCCGGGGCGGGTGCCGGGGCGGGTGCCGGGGCCGCCCCCGTACCGGAACGCGCGGCGACGCGGGCTCCGGACGCCTTCACGACGGTGGTGCCCGCGGTGGCCCCGCCGGGCTCGGTCGCGCCCGCGACCCTGGCCGAGGTGTTCGAGGACGCCTTCCCCCTCACGCCCGAGCCGGCTCCGGCGCCCAGGGAGCTGCCCGAGCCGAAGCCGAAGCAGAGGCCCGGTCGCAAGCCGATGCTGCTGGCCGCGGCCGGGGCGGTGACCGTCGTGGTGCTGGGCACGGTGGTCGCCCTGGCGATGGCCCCCGATGAGGAGCCGCCGCCCGCACAGGCGCCGGCGGTCTCCACGGCACCGACCTCGGAGGAGACGCAGCCGGATCAGAGCACGCCGGATCCGAGCGGCAGCGGTCCCTCGCCGGAGCCGGAGGTCTCGTCCCCCACTTCGCAGGCTTCGGGTACGACCCCGCCGCCGCGCAAGTCCCCGTCGGCGACGCCGACGCCGAGCTCGCGCCCGTCGTCGTCGAGCCCGGTGATCCCGCCGTCGCCGCCGGTGAGCAGCTCGGCCCCGCCGGTGAGCAGCCCGCCGGCTTCCCCGAGCCCGTCCGCGTCCGTGCCCGCGTCGCCGAGCCCCACGAACACGGCCACCGTGGATCCGAAGCCCCCGACGGATGCCGAGGGCGGGACGGAGACCGGGGCCCCCTGACAGCCCGTCCGCTCAGCCGGGGCGGTCGGCAGCCGCCGCCCCGCGCGGACAGGCCCTAGAACAGGCGGAGCTTGTCGTCCTCGATGCCGCGCATCGCGTTGTAGTCGAGGACGACGCAGTCCATGCCGCGGTCGTTCGCCAGGACGCGGGCCTGGGGCTTGATCTCCTGGGCGGCGAAGACGCCCTTCACGGGCGCCAGGTGCGGGTCCCGGTTCAGGAGCTCCAGGTACCGCGTGAGCTGTTCGACGCCGTCGATCTCGCCGCGGCGCTTGATCTCCACCGCCACCGTGGCGCCGGAGGCGTCCCGGCACAGGATGTCGACCGGTCCGATCGCGGTCATGTACTCGCGGCGGATCAGCGTGTAGCCCTCGCCGAGGGTCTCGATCCGGTCGGCCAGGAGCTCCTGCAGGTGGGCCTCGACCCCGTCCTTGATCAGACCCGGGTCGATGCCCAGCTCGTGCGAGGAGTCGTGGAGGACTTCCTCCATGGTGATGATGAGCTTCTCGCCCGCCTTGTTGATGACGGTCCAGACGCCGGCGTCGTCGCCGCTCCCCTCCTTGAGGGTGCACGGAGGCGACATCCAGTTGAGCGGTTTGTACGCTCGGTCGTCCGCGTGGATCGAGACACTGCCGTCGGCCTTCACGAGGATCAGACGGGGTGCCGAGGGCAGATGGGCGGTGAGCCGGCCCGCGTAATCGACGGAGCAGCGGGCAATGACGAGACGCATGGTCGGCAACGCTACTCGACCGACGGGCCTGCACGCGATTCGCCCCCGAAAGCCCCGTTCGAGGATGGCGCGTTGTATGCGCATTCTCCTGGTGCGGTACCCAGCGGGCGCCTACCGTGGTGAGCGGGAGGTTGCGACACGTGCACACTGCGTGGCGATCTCCCTCCCTGCCCGTAAGGCTCCGGCAACCCAATCGGCCGGAGTCGCGAGAGGAGAACCCATGTCGCTCGACGTCTCACCGGCCCTACTCGAACAGGCCGAGCGAGGCGAGGTCGACGAAGCCGCTTTCGTCGACTGCGTCCGGACCTCCCTGCCCTACGCATGGGAGATGATCAGCTCGTTGGTGGCCCAGCTCAAGGTGGACGGCGGACAGTTCGCCGACAACCAGACGCCGCCGCCGGACGAGCAGGCGCGTGGCCAGCTGCTGCGTGCTCTCGCGAGTGACGCGATACGGGGTGCGCTGCAGCGCCACTTCGGAGTGCGCCTGGCATTCCAGAACTGCCACCGGGTTGCGGTGTTCCCGCTGGACTCCTCGGTGGACGACCGGCTGGCCAAGTTCACTTCGATCCGTGGTCAGCTGCTCAACCAGTCGCCCGAAATGCGCGACTGCTAGCAGGAAGACCGCACGACCAGCACGACCGCACCTCCGTACGACCGCACCGCCGCACGACCGGTATCCCGCTGCCGCTCCGGTGCCAACGGAGCGGCAGCCCTGGTCTCAGCCGAGCCGGGGAAGCACCTCGGCGCCGAGACGCCGGAGGTTCTCCTCCGTCGCGGCGAGGTCACCCGAGCCTTCCGTCAGCAGGGCGAACCGCGTGATCCCCGTACGTTCCGACGTGGCCGCCAGCCGGTCCGCCGCCAGCTCCGGTGTGCCCACGGGGTGGAGATCGCACAGCAGCTCGGTGTACGCGACCGGGTCCCGCATCGCCCGCTTCCGTCCGTCCACCGTGACGTGCGCGTCCAGGCCCTGCTTGAGCCAGCCCGGCATCGCCTTCAGCAGGGTTTCGCGGGCGTCCGCCGTCCGGTCCGCCAGCTGGCAGACCCCGGCCGACACGTGGCCGGCCTCGGGCGAATGCCCCGCGGCCCGTGCCGTACGCCGCCACAGCTCGACCATGTCGGCCTTGTCCTCGTCCCCGCAGTGCATGCCCAGCAGCATCGGCAGTCCGCGCTCCGCGGCCATCCGTACCGAGCCGGGGGAGGTGCAGGCGACGATCAGTTCCGGCCCTGTCCCGTCCCCGTGCAGAGCCTCCGACGCGCGCGGTACGACGGCCACTTCGCGGAAGCCGTACCGGCCGCCGGCCTCGGCCCCACGTGCCCCCACGCGCGGCTCTGTCAGCCAGCGCCGCAGCAGGTCCAGGTCCTCCGGGAAGCGGTTCTCGTACGCGTCGAGCCCGCCGCCGAAGACCTCCAGGTCCACCCAGGGACCGCCCCGGCCCACCCCCAGGGTGAACCGCCCCTCCGACGTCAGGTGCAGCAGGGCCGCCTGCTCGCCCAGGGCCACCGGGTGGGTGCTCGGCAGTACGCTCACCGCCGTGCCCACGCGCAGCCGCCGGGTGCGGCCCAGCATCAGGGCCGCCAGGGTCACCGCGGACGGGCAGACCCCGTACGGGACGAAGTGGTGTTCGGCGAGCCAGACCGAGTCGAGTCCGGCCTCCTCGGCCACCTCGGCGGTCCGCACCGCCCGGTGCAGTGCCTCGCCCTGTCCCTGGCCCGGGAACTGGGCTGCCAGTACAAATGCTCCTACGCGCATCGCCTTTAGCCTCCTTGCGGCTGACGCGGCCTCCCCCAGGCGGACCGTTTTCCTCATCGGCAACAACGTCTGACACGTGCCAAAGGCACGGCCTGACCGGAAAGTTATTGGGATTGTCAGGCCAGTCGCGCCCATCGGCCGTCGGTACCACGGCCGTCTTCGGCCACCCTGCGGGTACCCGGGCTCGCTGCGCGTAGTCTGGGAGAAAGTCACTGCCGTCCGCCCATCCGTGAGGTATACGTGTCACCGCGCCACAACCGCCCCAGGGGCGGCGAGAATCCAGCCGATCGTTCGGACCAGGGCTCGGGCCCGGGCAGTCTGGACCGGTACGGCCTGGAGCGCACGGAGGAGTACCAGGGCGAGGACTGGAAGGTCCGGCACGTCGCGGGCGCGAGCGCCGCGGGCAAGCGCTACCGCTGCCCCGGCTGCGACCAGGAGATCCCCTCCGGCACCCCGCACCTGGTGGCCTGGCCCGAGTACGGAGGGGTCGACGACCGCCGGCACTGGCACAAGGCCTGCTGGAACGCGAAGGACCGCCGCACCTCCAAGGTGCAGCGGTCCCGCAATGCTCCCAAGTACTGAGGGGGAGAAGCCCAGAGCGAGGGGCTCGGCAGGCACCGGGCGGTGCGGCCACCCGGCCCCCTACACGTCCCGGCGGCCGACCACCACGTACGAGGCGGCGACAGCGGCGCCGGTCACCAGCAGGATCAGCACCATGTGGCTCAGGCTGCTCGGGCTCACGACGGCGCCTTCGGCGACGGCGGCCGGGTCGTCGCTGGTGGGCATCCCGAACAGCTGTATCAGTGCCATGGGCGAGTTGTACTGGAGCAGGGCCCGGCCGACCGGGGCGAGGGCCTCCCAGATGCTGACCACCGCCCCTATGACCGGGGGCAGCGTGACGACGCCGAGCATGACGGCGACCGCCCCCGCGGAGTGCCGCACCAGCGCCCCGACCGCCAGGGCCAGGACGCCGAGCAGGGTGACGTAGAAACTGCCCAGGATCCCGGAGGCCCACTCGGTGCCCGAGTGCGGCCCGGCGCCCGGGCCGTCGCGCAGGATCGACGCGGCCAGCCCCACCAGGCAGACCGACCCGGCCGTCGTGAGGAACGCGGTGAGGCCGAAGACGAGGTACTTCGCGGTGAGCACCCGGTACCGGTCGGGGGCCGCCGTGAAGGTGGTGCGGACCAGGCCGGTGCCGAACTCGGAGGTGATCGTCAGCACCCCGAGCACCATCACCGCGAGCTGGCCGACCAGCAGGCCGAAGAGGGCCGGGGCGATGAACGGCATCTGCTCGTAGTCCAGGGAGCGGGTCTGCGCGATGACCGCGCCGCCGATGCCGACGACGAGCAGCACCAGCACGCCGAGCGTCCACACCGTGGAGCGCACCGAGGTCAGCTTGGTCCACTCCGAGGCCACCGCGTGCCCCAGGTGCGGCCGGGGGTTCGGCAGCGGCGAGTTGTAGCCCGCCGCCGGGCCCTGCTCCCCGGCGGTCGCGGTCGTGGGGGCGGTCATCGGGTGTCCTCGGGCTTCTGCGCGGGGGTGTGCACGGGATCGGGGGAGTGCGCGGCGCCGGGGGAGTGCCCGCTCCCGGCGAGCTCGCCGGGGCTGCCGGGCATCAGGAACGGCTGCCCGCCGCTCCCGGGCGGCGGGGGCGCGAAGAAGCCCGCCGCGGGGACCTGGAGGGCCTCGGCGGCCTCCTGGGCCTCCTCCTCCCACGTCGGGACGCTCAGCGGTTCGGGCTCCCAGAGCTCGGCGCGCGGGTCCTCGGTGGAGGTGTACTCGACGGAGGACTGGGTCATCCGCATGTACGCCTCCTCCAGCGAGGCCCGGTGCGGAGACAGCTCCCACAGCCGTACCCCGGCCATGTGCGCGAGGTCGGAGATCCGCGGCAGCTCCAGCCCGGTCACCCGCAGCGCGCCGTCGGGCTCCCGGAGGACCCGGCCGCCCGCTCTGGTGAGGACGGAGCCCAGGGTGTCCCATCCGCCCGGCTCGGTGTCTGCCGTGCGGACCCGGGCGAATCCGGCCGAATTGTGGGTGATGAACTCCTGGGTGCCCATGTCGGCGAGCAGCCGGCCCCGGCCGATCACGATCAGGTGGTCGGCGGTCAGCGCCATCTCGCTCATGAGGTGGGAGGAGACGAGGACGGTGCGGCCCTCGGAGGCAAGCCGGCGCATCAGATTGCGGACCCAGAGGATGCCCTCCGGGTCGAGGCCGTTGACCGGCTCGTCGAAGAGCAGCACCTGGGGGTCGCCGAGCAGGGCGGTCGCGATGCCGAGCCGCTGGCCCATGCCGAGCGAGAATCCCTTGGCGCGCTGGCGGGCCACGTCCTGGAGCCCCACGACGCCCAGCACCTCGTCCACCCGCTTCTCGGGGATCCCGGAGAGCTGGGCGATCGACAGCAGGTGGGTACGGGCCCGGCGGCCGCCGTGGACGGCCTTGGCGTCGAGCAGGGCCCCGACGTGCCGCTGGGCGTTCGGGAGCTCGCGGAAGGGCAGGCCGTTGATCGTGACCCGGCCGGCGGTGGGCCGGTCCAGGCCGACGATCATGCGCATCGTGGTGGACTTCCCGGAGCCGTTGGGCCCCAGGAATCCCGTCACGTGACCGGGCTTGACCTGGAAAGAAAGGTCGTCGACAGCGGTCTTCGCGCCGAAGCGCTTGGTCAGGCCGACTGCCTCGATCATCTTGCTGCCCCTTGCCAGGCCGGGACGACTGTCGCCCGCGTAAGGGTTAAGAGGATATCCAGTCCCTTGCGGTTCCATGTCGCCCCCGACCCTGAGCTACCCCTGAGAATCGACCCGGGGATCCCCCGTAGTACGTCAGGCGTCCCTCTTCTTGAGGACGAGGTAGCCGCCGATGGCCGAGGCGGCCACCCACAGGAGCATGATCCCGAGGCCGCCCCAGGGGCCGTAGGGGGTCTCGGGGCTGCCCATGGCGTCCGGAACGACCTGCATGATCTTGGATCCCGCCTTGTCCGGCAGGTACTGGCCGTACTTGCGGGTCGCGTCGAAACCGCTGAGGAGGTTCGAGACGATCAGGAAGAACGGGATCAGGATGCTGATCGAGGCGACCGAACTGCGCAGCATCGTGGCCACGCCCATGGAGAACAGGGCGAGCAGCGCCATGTAGAGCCCGGCGCCGACGACCGCCCGCAGGACGTTGTCCTCGCCGATACCGATGCCGCGGTCGCCCAGGATCGCCTGGCCGAGGAAGAACGACACGAAACTGGTCAGCAGCCCGACCACCAGGGCCAGCGCCGTGGCCACGGCGAACTTGCCCGCGAGGAAGCCGCCGCGTCCGGGCACGGCGGCCAGCGAGGTGCGGATCATGCCCGAGCTGTACTCGGTGCTGACGACCATCACGCCGAAGACGATCATGGCCAGCTGCCCGAACCCCATTCCGGTGAAGCTCAGCAGGGTGGGGTCGAAGGTTGCCCTCTCGATCTCGCTCAGGTCGTCGAAGGTCGCGTTGACCAGGGCGCAGAAGCCGGCGCCGAAGCCGACGGTGACGAGGAAGGCGACGGCGAGGGTCCAGCTGGTGGAGGCGACCGTGCGGATCTTGGTCCACTCGGACTGGAGGACGGCGGAGAAAGCCATGATCACTCGCCGCCCTTGCGCGTCGCCTCGAAGCCGGCGCCCCACGCGGGTACGTCGGCGGGCCGGGCCGGGTTGTCCGCCGCCATGCCGGGACCGGCCGGGAAGCCGGCTGCCCCCGGTGCGTGGGCGTGGTACTCGACGGAGTCCGCCGTCATGCGCATGAACGCTTCCTCCAGTGAAGCCCGCTGCGGGCTGAGTTCGTGCAGCACGATCTGGTGCTGGGCGGCCAGCTCGCCGAGCCGCTCCGCCTCCACGCCGTCGATCTCCAGGGTGCCGGTGGCCGGGACGCTGATCGCGTCGATGCCGGCCTCGTGCAGGACGTCCTTCAGCCGTTCCTGCTGCGGAGAGCGCATGCGGACGTAGCTGCGGGAGTTCTGCTGGATGAAATCGGCCATGGACAGGTCGGCGAGTAGTTTTCCCTGTCCGATGACGACCAAATGCTCTGCGGTCAGAGCCATTTCGCTCATCAGATGGGAAGAAACGAAGATCGTCCTTCCCTCAGCCGCCAGCCCCTTCATCAGATTGCGGATCCAGAGAATTCCCTCCGGGTCCAGACCATTGACGGGTTCGTCGAACATCAGGATCTCCGGGTCGCCGAGCAGCGCGGAGGCGATGCCGAGCCGCTGGCCCATACCCAGCGAAAATCCCTTCGACTTCTTCTTCGCCACGGCCGTCAGGCCGACCAGGTCCAGCACCTCGTCGACCCGGCTGCGCGGGATCCGGTTCGACTGGGCGAGGCAGAGCAGGTTGTTGTACGCGCTGCGGCCGCCGTTCATCGACTTCGCGTCCAGCAGCGCCCCGATGTACTTCAACGGCTCCGGCAGGTCCCGGTAGTGCTTCCCGTCGATCCGGACCGTACCGCTGGTCGGATTGTCGAGGTCGAGCATCATGCGCATGGTCGTGGACTTGCCCGCCCCGTTGGGGCCGAGGAAGCCGGTGACCACCCCCGGTCTGACCTGGAAGCTGAGGTTGTCCACGGCGGTCTTCGCGCCGAATCGTTTCGTAAGGCCCTCGAGCTCGATCATTCCGCCACGCTAGAACGCCCGAGGGCCCTACGCCACCTCTTACTGGTGACGAAGGGCCCTCGGTGTCGAAGCGGATTGTCGTCCTCCGCCAGTTGGTGCCGGAAGCCTACGGGCGACGGGCGACCGCAGACCGGCGGCAGCCGGCTAGCGGCTCTGCTGCGCCGGAACGCCGCGGGTGACCGGCTCGTCGTCGATCGGCGCGGAGGCGGCGGCGACCGCGGCACCCGTCAGCGTCGCCAGCATCTCGCGGACGTTGGTGAGCTGCGCGTTGATCGAGTCGCGGCGGTTGGTGAGCGCCGCCAGCTCGCGCTCGGACTCGCTGCGGATCCGGTCGGCCTTGGCGTTGGCGTCGGCCACGATGTCCTCGGCCTGACGCTGCGCGGTCTCCACGGTCTGGCGGGCGCGACGCTCGGCGTCCGTACGGAGCTTCTCGGCCTCCAGGCGCAGCTGCTCCGCGCGGTGCTCGATCTCCGCGAGACGCTTCTCGGCCTTGGCCTGACGGCCGGCCAGGTCGCGCTCGGACTGCTCGCGGCGCTTGGCCAGGTTGGTCTCGAAGTCCGCGGCGGCCTGGGCGGCCTTGGCGCGGGTCTCCTCGAAGAGCGCGTCGGCCTCCTCGCGCTTGGAGGCGGCGTCCTTCTGGGCCTCGGTGCGCAGGGAAGCGGCGTCGCCCTTGGCCTTCTCGACGATCCGGACGCCCTCGTCCTCGGCGGTCGACTTCCGGTCGGCGGCGAACGACTCGGCGTCGTTGCGCACCTGCTGGGCTGCCGACTCGGCGAGTTCGCGGTGCTGCTCGGCCGCGCGACGGGCCTCCTCACGGAGGTCCTTCGCCTCCTCCTCGGCCAGGCGCAGGATCTTCTCGACCCGGGCGCCGAGACCGGCGTACGACGGCTCGGCGTCGTTCACCTGAGCCTGGGCGTTCTGCGTCTCGAGGTGCAACTCCTCGATCCGCTTTTCCAGAGAGTTGATACGTCCGAGGGCGCTGTCACGGTCGGAGACCAGCTTGGTGATGCGGTCGTCCACCTGACCGCGGTCGTAACCACGCCGCACGAGCTCGAAGCCGAAGGGGGAGGATGTGTCGCTCATGGGGTTCCTGTCGAATGAGACCGATGAGGTGCTACGCGGGGTGTTAGGTGTTAAGGGGAATCCTAGGCGCCAAGACGGCGTGTCATCGAGTCAATCCGCGTTTGATCTGGACAATGACACCCCTTTTGAGTGGCAAGGCGACAGAATGCTTGTCACTCGTTCGCCTGAACCTCCATCAGGAGCACAGAGTCGAGTGTGCTGACTAGCCCTCTGACGTCTTGCCACCCGAACGAGTGGAACCCGCTGTCGCACCGGCCTTCACGCCCCCCGCGCCCTGGCCGCCGACCCCGGGCTTTCCGCCACCCGAAGGTGCCTCGAATGATTCCAACGCCTCAAGAACGTCCTGGACACGGGAGATCTCCGCCTGAATGTCCTCGCGCCTGCGCACGAGGACCTCCAGCTCGCGCCGGCCCTCCTCGACGAGCCGCTCGGCCTCCGCCTTCGCTTCCGCGAGAGCGGCCTCGGCCGCCCGGACCAGCTCGGCCTTCTTCTGCTCGGCCTCCTTGAGCAGCGCCTCCGCCTTGCGCACCGCGGCGATGCGGACCTTGCTCGCCTCGCTGCTCGCGTCCGACACCAGCTCCTTGGCCTTCGCGTCGGCCTCGACGCTCTGCTCGGTCGCCGCCCGCACCAGCTTGTCCACGCGCTCGCCGGCCGACTTCATCTGCTCGGCGGACTCGCGGCGGGCCCGCTCGTGCAGCTCCTCGACCTCCGCCTCGACGCGGCTGCGCAGCTCCTCCGCCCGCTCCCTTATGGCCGACGCGTCGCTGCGCGCCCCGACCAGCAGCTCGTCGGCGTCCGTACGGGCCTTCTCCACCAGGGAGTTGCCCTCCACGGTCGCCTCCGAGGAGATCCGCGCGGCCTCCTTGCGCGCCGCGTCGACCATCGCGTCCGCCTGCTCCTCGGCCGCCGTCGTGGCGGCCAGTGCCTGCTTCTGCGCGTCCCCGGTGAGCTTCTCGGCCTCCGAGGAGGCCTCCGTGATGAGCCGGTCGACCTGGGTCGCGGCCTCGCTGCGGCGCTTGTTGGCCTCTTCGCGGGCCCCGTCCAGCACCCGCTCCGATTCGGTGCGCGCCTCGGCGCGGATCCGCTCCGCCTCGGTGGCGGCCTCGGCCTTGACCCGCTCGGCCTCGGACCGGGTGCGGGTCGCGTGCTCCTGGGCCGAGGACAGCGCCTCGGAGGCCTCGGCCCGCAGCCGCTCGGCCTCGTTCGCCGCCTCGCCGACCGTGCGCTCGGTGTCCTTGCGGGTCTGCTCGGTGAGCCGGTCCGCCTCGGCGACGGCCTCGCCGACCAGGTGGTCCGCCTGCTCGGCGGCCTCGGTACGGATCCGGCCCGCCTCGGCGCGCGCCTCGTCCAGGGTCCGCTCGGACTCCCGCTCGGCGCTCGCCAGGGTCTCGTTCGCCGCGACCGTGACCCGGTCCGCCTCCGCGGTGGCCTCGCCGATGATCCGGCCGCCCTCCGCGCGGGCGTCGTCCAGCGTGCGTGCCGCCTCGGCGCGCAGCCGGTCGGCCTCCGCCGCGGCCTCGCCGACGGTGGCCTCGTTGGCCGTGCGCGTCTCCTCGACGAGCCGGTCGCCCTCGGTGCGCGCGTCGATGAGGATCCTCGTCGCGTCCCGCTCGGCCCCGGCCAGCGCCTGCGCGGCCTGCTCCGTGAGCCGCTGGGCCTCGGCCTTCGCCCCGTCCAGGGCGGCGGCCGCCTCGGCGCGCAGCGCCTCGGCCGCGGTCCGGGCCTCGCCGATCGTGGCCTCGTTGGCCGCGCGCGTCTCCTCGGTGTGCCGGTCGGCCTCCGTGGTGGCCTCGGAGATCAGGCGGTCCGCCTGCTCGGCAGCCTCCGTGCGCAGCCGGTTGGCCTCCGAGCGGGCCTCGTCCAGCGTGCCCGCGGCCTCGGTACGGGTCGCCTCGGCGGCGGCCTCGGCCTCGGCCGTGAGTCGCGCCGCCTCCGCCGCGGCCGCGGCGATCGTGGCCTCGTTGGCCGCGCGGGTCTCCTCGGTGCGGCGCTCGGCCTCGGCCGTGGCCTCGGCGACGATCCGGCCACCCTCGGCGCGTGCCGCCTCCAGGGACTCCGCGGCCTCGCCGCGGATCCGGTTGGCATCGTCGCGGGCGTCGGCCTTCGTGCGGGCCGCGTCGCGCTCGGAGGCGGCCAGCGCGTCGGTGGCCTCCGTGCGCACCCGCTGCGCGTACTCCGCCGTGTCCGTGCGCAACTGCTCGGCCTCGGCGATCGCGTCGCCGACCGTCCGCGCGGCCAGCTCCTTCGCCGCGTCCGTCTCGGTGCGCGCCTCGGTGCGGATCCGGTTGGCGTCCTCGGTGGCCCGCTCCCGCTCGGCGTACGCGTCGGCGCGGACCCGGGCGGACTCCTCCTCGGCCTCCGTCCTCGTGCGCTCCGCCGCGTGCTCGGCCGCGCTGCGCAGCCCCGCGACCTCTTCCTCGGCCTGTTCGTGCAGGCCGGCCACGGCGTCGCGCACCTGCTGGGCGGTGGCCTCGGCCGCCGCGACCACCTCGGACGCGCGCCGCTCGGCCTCCTCGGTGAGCCAGACGGCCTCGGCCGTGGCCTCCTCGGAACGCTTGCGGGCCTGGGCGAGGAGCTCCTCGCTCTCCTCCCGGGCCTGCGCCCGCTCGCTCTCCGCGTCCGTACGCGCCGAAGCCAGGGTCTCCTCGGACTCCCGGCGGCGCCGGGCGGCCTCCTCCTGGGCGGCGGCCAGTGCCTCGGCGGCCTCCTGCGCGACCCGCTCGGCGGCGGCCTTGGCCTCCGCGCGCAGCCGGTCCGCGGTCTCCTGCGCCTCTGAGCGCAGCCGCTCCGCCTCCGCCTCGGCCTCGCCGGTCAGCCGTACCGCGGTCTGCTCGGCCTCCGCGCGGACCCGGCCGGCGTCCTGTGCCGCCTCGGTGCGCAGCTGCTCGGCCTCCGCCTCCGACTGCGTCTGCAGCGTGCGGATCCGCTCCGCCGACTCCGCCCGGAGCCGGTCGTTCTCCTCGGTGGTCTCCTTGCGGATGTTCTCGGCGGCCGCCCGGGCGTCGCGCAGCGTCTGCTCGGCCGTCGTCAGGCGTCCCTCGGCGTCGGTGTGCAGCCGGACGAGCTCCTCTTCGGCCTCCGCCCGCTTCGCCGCCAGCGCCCGCTCGGTCTCCTCGCGCCGTACGGCCGCCGCGGCGTCCGCCTCGGCCCGTACCGACTCCGCCTGCTCCTCGGCCTCCGCGCGCAGCCGCGTCGCCTCGGCGCGGGTCCGCTCCAGGGTCTCCTCGGCCTGCTTGCGCAGGGTGGTGGCCCGCTCGACGGCTTCGCCGCGGACCCGCTCGCTCTCGGCGTTGGCTCCGGAGCGCACCTCGTCGGCGTCCGCCCGGGACTTGCCCAGCAGCTCCTCGGCGGTGCGGGCCGCCTCCTCGATCTGCTGGACCGCCTCGCGGCGGGCCTCGCCGCGGATCCGCTCGCCCTCGGCGACGGCCTCCGCGCGCAACTGCTCGGCCTCGCCGCGCAGCCGGCGGGCCTCCTCCTGGAGCTCGACCGTGCGGGCCCGGTACTCCTCCGTGTCGTCCTTCGCGGCGCCCTTGAGCTCATCGGCCGTGGCCGCGGCCTGGGCGCGCAGCCGCTCGGCCTCCGCCTCGGCCTCGCCGCGGATCCGCTCGGCCTCCTCGGACGCCGCCCGGGTGGTGGCGCGGGCGTCCTCCGAGGCCTTGTTCAGGACCTCCTCGGCGGTGCGGGCCGCCTTCGCCAGCTGGGCCGCCGTGTCCTCGGCGGCCGCGGTACGGGCCTGCTCGCCGGCCTCGGCGCGCAGCCGGTCGGTCTCCGCGCGGGCATCGGCGAGCGCCTGCTCGGCCTCGGCCTTGAGGATCTCGGCTTCCTTGGTGGCCTCGCCGACCAGGCGGGCCACCTGCTCCTTGGCCGTACGGGTGCGCTGCTCGTTGACGGATTCCGCCGAGGCGAGCTGACGTGCGGCGCTCTCCTTGGCCTCCGCCAGCAGCTTCTCCGCGGCCGCGCGCGCCTCGCGCAGGGCCCCTTCGGCCTCCTGGGTGCGCTGCTCGGCGACCCGGCCCAGGTCCATCGTCTGGCGGCGGGTCTGCTCGGCCTCGGCGGAGGTGGTGGAGCGCAGCCGCTCCGCGTGCTCGGTGGCCTCCTGGGCCTGCGCGGAGGCGGCGGTCAGCAGCCGCTCGGCCTCCTTGCGGGCGCGCAGCAGCGTCGACTCGGCTTCGGCGCGGGCGGCTTCGTTCTCGGAGGCGAGCCGGCGGGTGGCCTCGGAGGCGACCCGGGCGGCCTCGGCCCGGGCGGTGTTCAGGGTCTGCTCAGCCTCGACACGGGACTCTTCCATGAGCCGGCGGGCCTGCGATTCGGTGCGGGCGCGCAACTGCTCGGCCCAGGCCACGTTCTCGTTGACGTGCGCTTCCACCGTCTGGCGGCGCTCGCTCAGCTCCTGGTCCAGGCGCTGGCGGCGGTTGACGGCCTCGGCGTGCAGTTCGGCCTGGAGGCGCGCCTGGTGCTCGGCGTGCTCCTGCAGGATGCGCTGGGTCTGCGCCCGTACGTCGCGCAGTTCGCGCTCGGCGTCGGAACGCATCTGATCCGCCTGGATCTGGGCATTGCGAAGCAGCTGCTCCGCCTGGTAGCCCATGTCCGCGCCGTCGTAGGCGGGGCGGGACGCCAGATTGCGGCGTACCTCGTGGAGCTTGGCGCGCAGCACCTCGACCTGGTATCCCAGGTCATCGGCGTGCTGGACGGCCTTCCCGCGTTCCTTCTTCAGCCGCTCCATCTCGGCTTCGAAGCGCGAGAGATGGTCGGCCTCGGCCTGATGGCTCTCCTGGCTTTCGTAGCCCCGCACAGCGCGGTCCCATCCGTCCCCTGGTCGCAAGCCCGATCCCGAACGAGCACCGTCCGCCCGCTGAACGACGCCCCCGGGGAATGGTGTCAGATCCCGGGTCGGGCGATACAGGCCACGACCCCGTCTCCGCACCGAACCCCGGCCGAGCCAAAGCCACTCTACCGGCCGGGGAAACGGGACATCAGTGGTCGGGGTTGCTCGTGACCAGTTCGGTGAGGACGCCGTGGCAGTCCTTGGGGTGCAGGAAGGTGATGGAGGAGCCCATCGAGCCGGTGCGGGGCTGGTCGTAGAGGACGCGGACCCCCTTGCCGCGGATGGCCTCCGAGTCGCCCTGGACGTCCTCGGTGCCGAAGGCGATGTGGTGGACGCCCTCGCCGTTCTTGGCGAGCCACTTGCCGACCGCGGAGTCCTCGCGGGTGGGCTCCAGGAGCTGGAGGTAGGAGGCTCCGCCGTCGGAGGTCTCGTTGATCTTCAGCATGGCTTCGCGGACGCCCTGCTCCTCGTTGACCTCGGAGTGGAACACCTCGAAGCCGTACGTGGCACGGTAGAACTCAACCGTCTTGTCCAGGTCGAAGCAGGCGATCCCGATGTGGTCGATTCTTGTCAGCATGGACACAGTGCAGCGCTATCAGGGGCGGTTACGCAACGTGCGCGCGATCACACTGACGTGCCGGTGACGGCACGGGTACCGCTCAGTACATTCGGGTAAACCCTCGTTCACTCCTCATCTTCAAGGGGCTGTGCTCCATGTCCGGAACGAACAACACCACGTCAGTGATCGTCGCCGGGGCCCGCACGCCCATGGGGCGACTGCTCGGCTCGCTGAAGTCCTTCTCGGGTGCCGACCTCGGCGGCTTCGCGATCAAGTCCGCGCTGGAACGGGCCGGGATCTCCGGCGACCAGGTCCAGTACGTGATCATGGGCCAGGTGCTCCAGGCCGGTGCGGGCCAGATCCCGGCCCGCCAGGCCGCCGTCAAGGCCGGGATCCCCATGAACGTGCCCGCGCTCACCATCAACAAGGTGTGCCTGTCGGGCCTGGACGCCATCGCCCTGGCCGACCAGCTCATCCGCGCCGGGGAGTTCGACATCGTGGTCGCGGGCGGTCAGGAGTCCATGACCAACGCCCCGCACCTGCTGCCGAAGTCCCGTGAGGGCTTCAAGTACGGCGCCATCGAGATGCTCGACGCGATGGCCTACGACGGCCTCACCGACGCCTTCGAGAACATCCCGATGGGCCTGTCCACCGAGACGCACAACTCCCGCCTCGGCATCGAGCGGGCCCCGCAGGACGCGTTCGCGGCCACCTCCCACCAGCGCGCCGCCGCCGCGCAGAAGAACGGCGTCTTCGAGGCCGAGATCACCCCGGTCGAGATCCCGCAGCGCAAGGGCGAGCCGGTGGTGTTCTCGCACGACGAGGGCATCCGGGCCGAGACCACGGTCGAGTCCCTCGGCAAGCTGCGCCCGGCCTTCGCCAAGGACGGCACCATCACCGCCGGCACGTCCTCGCAGATCAGCGATGGTGCGGCCGCCGTGGTCGTGATGAGCAAGTCCAAGGCCGAGGAGCTGGGCCTGGAGTGGCTCGCCGAGATCGGCGCCCACGGCAACGTGGCGGGCCCGGACAACTCGCTCCAGTCGCAGCCCTCCAACGCGATCCTGCACGCCCTGAAGAAGGAGGGCCTCGGCGTCGAGGACCTCGACCTCATCGAGATCAACGAGGCCTTCGCGGCGGTCGCCGTCCAGTCAATGAAGGACCTCGGCGTGACCCCGGAAAAGGTGAACGTCAACGGCGGCGCCATCGCCCTGGGGCACCCGATCGGCATGTCCGGCGCCCGTGTGGTGCTGCACCTGGCGCTGGAGCTCAAGCGCCGCGGCGGCGGGGTCGGCGCGGCCGCCCTGTGCGGGGGCGGCGGCCAGGGCGACGCCCTGATCGTCCGCGTCCCGTAGTGGACGGGCGGCCGGCCGGCCGCCCGCACCCTTGTCCGTACGAGATCCGCGGGAACCGCGAGAACGAAGGAGCGCAGCAAGCATGACGGCGGTGGACGTCCCCCAGCTGGTGGCCCAGGCCCGTGAGGGCAGGCCGCGAGCGGTCGCCCGGCTGATCTCGCTGGTCGAGGGGGCGTCCCCGCAGCTGCGCGAAGTGATGGCGGCGCTGGCGCCGCTCACGGGCAACGCGTACGTGGTGGGCCTCACCGGCTCCCCGGGCGTCGGCAAGTCCACGACGACCTCGGCGCTGGTCTCCGCGTACCGGCAGGCCGGCAAGCGGGTCGGCGTCCTGGCCGTCGACCCGTCCTCGCCGTTCAGCGGGGGCGCGCTGCTCGGCGACCGGGTGCGGATGTCGGACCACGCCTCCGACCCGGGGGTGTACATCCGCTCCATGGCCACCCGCGGCCACCTGGGCGGACTCGCCTGGGCCGCCCCGCAGGCGATCCGGGTGCTGGACGCGGCCGGCTGCGAGGTGATCCTGGTCGAGACCGTCGGGGTCGGGCAGTCGGAGGTGGAGATCGCGGCGCAGGCCGACACCTCGGTGGTGCTGCTGGCCCCCGGGATGGGCGACGGGATCCAGGCCGCCAAGGCGGGCATCCTGGAGATCGGCGACGTCTACGTGGTGAACAAGGCCGACCGGGACGGCGCGGACGCCACCGCCCGGGAGCTCAACCACATGCTGAGCCTCGGGGAGTCCCGGGGCAAGGGCGACTGGCGGCCGCCGATCGTCAAGACGGTCGCGGCGCGCGGTACGGGCATCGACGAGCTGGTCGAGGCGCTGGAGAAGCACCGGGCGTGGATGGACGAGCGCGGGGTGCTGGCGCAGCGGCGTACGGCCCGGGCCGCGCGCGAGGTGGAAACGATCGCGATCACCGCGCTGCGGGCCCGGCTGGCCGACGTGCACGGCGACGCCCACCTGGAGGCCCTGGCCGGGCGTGTGGCGGCGGGCGAGCTGGATCCGTACGCGGCGTCGGACGCGCTGCTGGCGACCCTGACGGAACCGGCGGAACCGGATGCGGAGCCCGCGGGCCGGTCATAGACTGGCGAACGCCCGGAATGCCCAACGCAGGGAGGTTTCATGGCGAAGCGCGGTAACAAGAAGCGAGCCCGCAAGAAGAAGAAGGCCAACCACGGAAAGCGTCCCAACGCCTGACCGTGAGCACTGATCACCTACGGAAGCCGCACCCCGTCCACGGGGTGCGGCTTCCGTGTGTGTGGAGCGCGGGGCTCAGTTCCCGTCGTCGCCGTCATCGGACTCGGAGGAGACCACCTTGGCCGCGGCGGTGGCCGCGTGGTGCGCTGCATGGGACCTCCTCCGGTCGGCCACGTGCGCCTACGGCCGCTCGGCTGGGCCGGCTGCGAGTACGTGGTCCCCATGGGTCCGGTGATCCGCCGGGGCGGGCGCGCCGAGCGGCCTGTCTCAGGCCTTGCCGCGGCCCGCGCGCAGGTGCTCGGCGACCGGTCCGAGGGCGCCGCGCAGCGCGGCGATGGCGTCCGGGGTGAGCAGGTCGATGAAGTGCCGGCGGACGGACGCCACGTGGTGCGGGGCGACCTTGCGCATCGTCTCCATGCCCTCGGGCGTGAGGACGGCGTAGAGCCCGCGGCGGTCGGACTCGCAGTTCACGCGGCGGACGAGGCCCGCCGATTCCATGCGGGTGATCTGGTGGGAGAGCCGGCTCTTGGACTGCAGGGTCGACGTCGCGAGATCGCTCATCCGCATCCGGTGTTCCTCGGATTCGGAGAGGTTCACGAGGATCTCGTAGTCGTTGTTGGTGAGCCCGAACGGCTGGAGGTCCTTTTCCAGCTGGTGCATCAGCAGTCTGCTGACGTCCAGGTGGGTGCGCCAGGCGCACTGCTCGGCGTCGTTCAGCCAGGGTGTGGCCGTCTCGGTCTCGATGGTCTCCATGAAAGAACTCTACCTAAAAAAGTTGAATTGCGTACAAAAATACGGCGGGGTGAGAGGTTTCCTACAGGCCGAAGCGCCTCTGGAGATCACCCAGCTGCCCCGGCATCCGGGGTACGCCCATCTGCCCCAGCGGACCCTGTCCGGGCACGCCCTGGGCGTTGCCCGTGGCCGCGCCGGCGCCCACGGTCCCGATGGCCTGCTCCGCCATCAGCATCTCCGAGGACTGGAGAAGCACCGTACCCGCACCGACGAACTCGAACTGGTGCTCCTCGCCCGAGGAACCCCCGATGCCCGTCAGCGACCGCAGGCCGCCGATCACGCCCGACATGTACCCGTGGTCGTAATGGTGACAGGGGGAGGGGCAGTCCGCCCACCCCACCAGCGCCTGCGGGTCCACGCGCAGCGGCGGCTCCATGAACACCACCGGCCCGTTGGAGGCCGCCACGAACTTGCCGGTTCCGATCAGGGTGAGGAAGCCCGGCACGATCGACTGCTTGAGCGCGAGCGTGGGCTGGTAGGCGAGCAGGTTGCCCGACCGGATGGTCAGGTTGCCGTTGTCCAGGTCGTACGAGTTCACGTCGAAGGCCCGGTCGGCGAGCAGCATCTTGCCCTGGCCCTCGGCCACCACCCAGTCGCTCGCGTGCAGCGGCGAGTGGAAGCTGGTGCGCAGCAGCCGGTCGAACCGGCCGTGGCCGATGCCGTTGAACTCGATGCGCCCGTAGTAGGCGATCATCTTGCCCTTCTGCAGGAACCACTGGCTCCCCTTGAGCTCCACGCAGAAGGTGTAGGCGTTGACGTTGTCGTCGGACGGCAGGGTGTACGGGTCGAAGACCGTCGGTCCTCCCGGTCCGCCGGTCACGGGACCAAAGTTCACAGCTTCTCCTCAGAGGCCTGTACGTACACCGCGCCCTGTCCGGACAGCTCCAGCTGGAACGCCTCGCCCGAGCCGCGCCCGACCATGTCGCGCCAGCCCAGCGCCGTGGACAGCTTGTTGCGGACCTCGCCGTGGTGGGCGACGTAGGCCTGCGGGTCGACGTGGATCGGGCGGTTCGGGTGGATCGGCAGCTCGATGACCCCGCCGTGGGCCATCACGGCCACTGAGCCGTGGCCCTTGAGGGTGGTGGTGAACAGGCCCTGGCCCGTCACCTGGCCACGGACCATGCCCATGACCCCGCCCTGCGCGCCCATGAACATCGTGCCCTGCTGCAGCGTGCCGTCGAAGGCGAGCAGCCGGTCGGCCTCCACGTAGAGCGTCTCGCCGGTGAGGCTGATGACCTGGATGTGGTGGCCGCCGTGGCCGAACATGACGGTGCCGCTGCCCTCGACCTCCATCAGCGGGGTCTGCTCGTTCGCCACGCGGCGCCCGATCATGCCCATCACGCCGCCCTGGCCGCCGGTCAGGCTCGGGGTGAAGGACACCTCGCCGCGGTAGGCGAGCATCGCGCCGCGCTGGCTGTACATCTTCTGGCCCGGGACGACCTGGGCCTCGACCATCTTCGAGTTGATCTCGCGGAACGGCATCAGACGTCGCCCCCGATGGTGTTGCGCTCGCTGGGCTGCACGTACACCAGGCCCTCGCCCTCGAAGCGGATCTGGAACGCCTCGCCGGAGCCCTCGCCGATCAGCGTGCGGAAGGTCACACCGGACTGGAAGGACTGCTGGAGGTTGCCGGTGTGCGCGATGTACGCCCCCGGGTCCACGGACAGCGGGTACTGGGCGCTGACGCGCATCACCACCGCCGGGCCGTCGGACACGATCGCCGCCTGCCCGCTGCCCTCGACGGTCGTGGTGAACAGGCCGTTGCCCGTCGTCGCGCCGCGCAGGCCCGTGAAGGTCGTGCCGGTGCGCAGGCCGGCATCGGTGCACAGCAGGTTGCTGGACTCGACGTACAGCTTCTCGCCGCGCAGATTGACGAGATTGATCTCACTCGCCCGGTCGGCGAAGAAGCAGGTGCCGTGACCCTGCACTTCCATCACGGTCATCTGTTCCCCGGTGAGCCGCCGGGTCACCATTCCGCGGAGGCCTTCGCCGCCGCCGGTCATCTTCTTGAAGGCCATCTGGCCGTCGTACGCGACCATGGCGCCGTTTTTCGCTTTCACGGCGTCCCCGGTCAGGTCGACGGCGAGCACCTTGCTGCCTTGGAGTCGGAACTGAGCCACGGGAAGACGGTATCCGCAGCGGGCGGCACCGAACAGGGCCCGTTGGCCGATATCCGTCCCGACCCGTCCCCATGCGTCCCGATCCCGCCGCGGCCCGGGCCCCGCGCCAAGATCGCCCGGGGCGGCTGAGACACTGGGACGGACCCCCGGCATCCACCGCGAAGGTTCCACGTGGACATCAAGACCGCTTCCGCCCTGCACCGGCTGCGCCTCATCTCCGTACCGGAGGCGCTCTCGTTCCCGGCGCTGCTGATCTTCGGCTCGGTGCTGAGCCGGATCTCGGACATCGACTACCTGATGATGCCGCTCGGCGTCCTCCACGGGATCCTGTTCGTCCTCTACGGCGTCTTCCTGCTGGACGTCTGGTTCAAGGCGAAGTGGCCCCTGAAGAAGGTCGTGCTGTTCTTCCTGCTGGCGCTGGTTCCCTTCGGCGGGCTGTACGGCGACCGCCTGCTGGGGCGCGACGAGACGGCCGGCGTGCTCGCCGCCCGCGCCCGCGAGGCGGCCCGCGCATGATGATCGCGTTCTCGGTGACCCCGCTGGGCGTCGGCGAAGAGGTCGGCGAGTACGTGGCCGACGCCGTCCGCGTCGTCCGCGCGTCGGGGCTGCCGAACCACACGGACGCCATGTTCACCACCATCGAGGGTGAGTGGGACGAGGTGATGGACGTGGTCAAGCGCGCGGTGGCCGCCGTGGAGGCGCGCGCCCCCCGGGTCTCCTTCGTCCTCAAGGCCGACATCCGCCCCGGCGTCACGGACGGCATGACGTCCAAGATGGAAACGGTGGAACGCCACCTCGCCGGGGGCTGAGCGGATCGCGAGGCCCGCCGGCCCACACGGCCCGTCGGCTCACACGGCGTGGACGTGCACGTCGGGCGGATTGAGCACCGACAGATATGCGGTGATGTCCTCGGGGTCGCTGGTGAAGATCACCGCACTGCCGTGCTTCGCGGCGGCCAGGGCCACGGCGGCGTCCACCGCGTCCGGCCGTTTCTTCGGGGGGAGTCCGGCTTCCCCCAGGGCGGTGCCGATCCGCCGCCAGTCCGCCAGGTCGAAGCCCGTGGCGCAGGCGATGCACTCCGGACGGCCCGCCCTGGTCTCGCGCATCGGCGGGGCCGAAGCCCGTGCCTGCGGCACGGTGCAGTCCCCGAGCACAGTGGCCAGCGCATGGATCAGTGCAGGGCGGGGGCGCCACACCTGCGCCAGCACCGGCCCGAGGACGAGGGCCCGGTGCGGGGTCTCCTTCAGGGCTTGATGCAGGTGGACCGCTTTGGCCTTGCGGTCGGCAAGGGCGATGAGCATCCCGGTGTCGTAGACGGGGACCCTCGCTCCGCTCACGCGGCTCTTCCGGGACCCGCGCCGGATCGGTCCGCCCCGTAGACGAGACCGAGGGCGGCTTCGACCTCCCGCCGCTCCTGCTCCGTCAGGTCCGGGACGGCCGCGTCCGCCTGCGGTGCGTTCGCGGCCTCGGCTTCGGCCGCCGCGATCAAGGCGTCCACATCCGCGAACCGCGCCTCTATGGCCTCGGTCTCAGCCATCTGCCGTGTCGCCGCGTGCACGAGGTACGCGGAGACGTCCAGGCCGGCGTGCTCGGCGTGCCGCCTGATGCGCTCTGCCTGCTCCTGCTCGAGGCTGATGCTGATCCTGGTCTTGGCCACCCTCGCAGTGTATGACGCGTATTACGCCCCGGCCAGCCTGGCAGACTTCGGAGGCATGACCACCTCCATGATCAAGCACGTCGTCCCGTACTACTCCCAGTGGGAGTCCGCCGCGCTGGTGCCGGAGTTCGTCGCGGGCGCCGACGCGGCACGGGATCCCCTGTGGGCCGGGTCGGGCGCCGAGTCGCCCGAGGAGTACGCCTTCTGGGCGCCCCGCATGTGCGGAGTGGCCTGCCTGCGGATGGCGCTGGGGCGCCTGGGGCTCCCGGTGCCGCCCTCGGTGGAGCTGGTGAAGGAACTCTCCGGGGCCGGGGCGTACGTGCGGGACGGGGACGCGGTGAAGGGGCTCATCTATCAGCCGTTCGCCGAGTACGTCAGCGCCCGCTGGGGGCTGGACGCCCGCTCGGCGCCCGTACTGGATCACCGGACCGTCCGGGACACGCTCGCCGGGGGCGGTCTGGTGATGCTGTCGGTCCATTGGGCGATCCGCACCCTGACCCCCGTGACGGAGGCCAGGGGCGGCCACCTGGTGCTCGCCGTCGGGGCCACCGAGGACGCCGTCTTCGTGCACAATCCCTCCGGCTTCCCCGACGGCTCCCAGCAGTACGCGCCCGTCCCCTGGGCCGACCTGGACCGCTTCTACGCCGGACGCGGCATCCTGCTCGGCGGCCGGGCCGGCTGAGGGGCGCAGCCGGGGCACGGGCGTCTCCGCCTGCCGGTGCGGTGACCCGTTCGGCCCTGTTCGGGCGGGCGCGGCAGGGAACCGCCCGGTCGGGTGCGTCCCGTTCGACAGCCGGAGGCATCTCCCCTTTCGTGGGGATGTGTACCCCGGTTTCGAGCGCTGGAGGAAACCGTGCGGCAGGAAGCCTTCGACTACGAGACCCACAGCCGGCTGGCCGGCCCCTGTGAGGAGCCGGATCCCGCCGTCGCCTACCGCGTGAAGTACCGCTCCCTGCTCGCGGGCGAGGACCTCCGGACCCGAATACGGGCCGTCGCGCTCATGACGCTCGCCCCCGTCGCCGCCACCGGGCTGCTGCTCTACCTCGTCTGGCCCACGCACCGGACCGTCCGGGAGGGCGGCGAGGCCTGGCTGGTGCGGCTCGACGCCGTGATGCTCGGCTCCGTCGCCCTGATCATGCTCTTCATGGTGGTCAACGTGATCTCGATCGCCCACGCCACGATGGTCGCCCGGGACCCCGTCCCCGTCCCCGCCGAACCCGGCACCCGCGTCGCCTTCCTCACCACCTACGTCCCCGGCAAGGAACCCCTCTCCATGGCGGCCGCCACCCTGCGCGCGGCCGTGGCCGTCCGCCACGACGGGCCGCTCGACGTCTGGCTCCTCGACGAGGGCGACGACCCCGAGGCCAAAGAGCTGTGCGCGGCGCTCGGCGTGCGCCACTTCACCCGCAAGGGCGTCCCCGAGTGGAACACGGCCGAGGGTGCCCACCGGGCGAGGACCAAGCACGGCAACTACAACGCCTGGCTCGCCCGGCACGGCGCGGACTACGACTACCTCGCCTCCGTGGACACCGACCACGTGCCGCTGCCGCAGTACCTGGAGCGGATGCTCGGCTTCTTCCGCGACCCCGACATCGCCTTCGTCGTCGGCCCGCAGGTCTACGGCAACTACACCGCCTCGGTCACCAAGGCCGCCGAGTCCCAGCAGTACCTCTTCCACGCACTGATCCAGCGCGCGGGAAACCGCTACGGCGCCCCCATGTTCGTCGGCACCAACAACGCCGTCCGGATCAGCGCCCTGCGGCAGGTCGGCGGGCTCTACGACTCCCTCACCGAGGACATGGCCACCGGCTTCGAGCTGCACCGGAGCAGGAACCCCGGCACCGGCAGGTTCTGGCGCTCCGTCTACACCCCCGATGTGCTCGCCGTGGGGGAGGGGCCGAGCACCTGGACCGACTTCTTCACGCAGCAGCTGCGCTGGTCGAGAGGGACGTACGAGACCCTGCTGCGGCAGTACTGGCGGGGCTGCTTCCGGATGCCCCCGGGCCGCCGGCTCAACTACACCCTGATGCTCGTCTACTACCCGATGACCGCCGTCACCTGGCTGCTCGGCGTCCTCAGCTGCGTCCTGTTCCTGTGGTTCGGCGCCTCCGGCACCCAGGTCTCCTCCGAGGTCTGGCTGATGCTGTGCTCCGACGCCGCCGCCCTCCAGGTCGGCCTGTACCTGTGGAACCGCCGCCACAACGTCTCGCCCCACGAGCCGGAGGGCTCCGGCGGCCTCGCCGGCATGGCCATGTCGGCCGTCTGCGCGCCCGTCTACCTGGTATCGCTCGGCTCGGCCGTCCTGCGTACCCGGGGCCGTTTCGTCGTCACCCCCAAGGGCGGCGTCGCCAGCCCCGACCGGCCCGCGACCTTCCGCATCCACCTCTTCTGGGCCGCCGTCCTCCTCGTCTCCCTCGCGGCCTCCGTGCGCTACGAGCACACCCACGCGGCCATGCGCGTCTGGGCGTTGCTCGCCCTGGCCGTCACCCTCGCCCCGCCGGCCGTATGGGCCGTGACGGAGCTGCGCGCCCGTACGGCCCGGGCCGCGCCCGACGGGGGACCCGAGCCGGGCGAGGAGCCGGAGCAGGCCTTCGCGACGACGGCGGGAGGGAACTGAGCCATGGGGTACCGCCCTTCGGAGCAGTTCAAGAAGACGGCCCTGGGCGCCGGAGCCGTCGCCCTGCTGCTCGCGCTCAACGCGCCCGCCGCGCTCTCCTTCGCCGGTGAGCGCTACCACTCGTACAAGATCGGGCGGTCCAGCTACCGCGTCCAGTACGGCTCGTGGGGGCTGATCGGCCTCCCCGGGGAGTACCGGATCAACGCCATGCACGCGGCGCTGCTGCGCACCGGCAAGGTGCTGCTGATCGCCGGCTCCGGCAACGACCAGCGGAACTTCGACAAGGGCAGCTTCTCCACCGTCCTGTGGGACCCGAAGGACGACAGCTTCAAGAAGATCCCGACGCCGGAGGACTTCTTCTGCTCGGGCCACAGCCAACTCCCCGACGGGCAGCTCCTGGTGGCCGGCGGGACCGCGCGCTACGAGGTGCTCGACGGGAAGGTCACCCGGGCCGGCGGCGGGATGCGGGTCAAGAACGAGAGCCCCGACAAGGCGGTCACACTGGCGAAGGGCACCGTCTTCCGGTCCCCCTCCGGCGTCGAGTACGTGTCGAAGTTCGCCGTCACCGTCCCCAAGGCCACCCGGCGGTTCGAGATCGCCCAGGGGCGCGGCGGGCAGATGATGCCGTGGAGGACCAAGGTGGTCGCGGCCGAGGCGAGGGTCTTCGTGGAGGCGGTGCGGGAGGGCGCCGCGGGGCTGACGACCCAGGCCGCCCAGTACACGGTGGCCGGGCTGACCGGCAGGGACGCCCGCGACGTCTACGGGCTCGCGGAGCGGCTCAGCGCCCGCAAGCAGGACTTCCAGGGCATCAAGTCCGCCTACGAGTTCGACCCCCTGGCGGAGAAGTACGTACCGGTCGACCCGATGAAGGACGCCCGCTGGTACCCGACCCTGGTCGCGCTCCAGGACGGGCGGGTCCTCGCGGTGTCCGGGCTCAACGACGTGGGCGACGTCGTACCCGGCGACAACGAGTACTACGACCCGAAGACGAAGAAGTGGTCCAAGGGCCCCTTCCGCTACTTCCCGACCTATCCCGCCCTCTTCCTCACCCAGGGCGGCAAGCTGCTCTTCACGGGCTCCAACGCGGGTTACGGGCCCAAGGGCAAGGGGCGCGAGCCGGGCGTGTGGGACCTGACGACGAACCAGTACCGGAAGGTCGGCGGACTGGCCGACCCCGACCAGCTGGAGACCTCCTCGTCCGTGCTGCTCCCCCCGGCCCAGGACCAGAAGGTGATGGTGCTCGGCGGCGGCGGAGTCGGCGAGTCCAGGCGGTCCACGGCCCGCACGGCGGTCGTGGACCTCACGGCGGAGGTGCCGGTCTTCCGGTCGACGGCCCGGCTGCCGCAAGGGGTGCGCTACCTCAGCAGCGTGCTGCTGCCCGACGACTCCGTCTTCACCACGGGCGGCTCCGCCGACTACCGGGGCCGGGGGGCCAGCGACATCCGCAAGGCGCAGTTCTACTATCCGCGCACCGACACCTTCGTGGCCGCCGCGGCCCCGACGGTCGGGCGCAACTACCACTCCGAGGCGCTGCTGCTGCCCGACGGGCGGGTGGCGACCTTCGGCTCCGACCCGCTCTTCGCGGACAAGGACAACACCAGGCTGGGCCGGTTCGAACACCGGCTGGAGGTGTACAGCCCGCCCTACCTGCACCGGGACCCGGCGCTGCGGCCGGTCCTGGGCGAGGGCCCCGAGGAGGCCGAGCTCGGCGGCTCCGCCACCTTCCGGGCACCGCGGACCGAGCGGATCCAGCGGGCCCGGCTGATGCGGCCGAGCGCGGTCACGCACACCACCGACGTGGAGCAGCGCTCGATCGAACTCGGGCTGGAGAAGAAGGCCGGCACGGTGACGGTCACCGTGCCCGCCGACCCGACCCTGGTGCCGCCCGGCTGGTACATGCTGTTCGTGACGGACGCGGACGGCACCCCGTCGGTGGCGAAGTGGGTCCGGGTGCGTCCTGCCCCGGAGCCGGCGCCGCCCGCGCGGCCGCCGTCGGCGGCGTCGCGGGACGGCTGGCTGAACTAGG